>NZ_JBPCXO010000062.1:0-8256 GCF_051008435.1 Endozoicomonas sp.
ATAAGGGGCAGTTTTACGGGAACTTCGGGGACGGTATCGAGCTGCAGGGCAATGCCAGCGGACGGGTCGAAGGAACAGAAATTTTTGCCAATACCGGTAATGGTATTTTAAACACAGGTTCTGGTGCCGTGGATGCCCGGGGTGTCTGGTGGGGAGCGGTGGACGGTCCATCGGGTGATGCCAGTGGTGCTGGCGATCAGGTGCTGAATACCGGCAGTGGTTCAATCAACTCTTCTGAGCACCTTATTGATGGTACCGAATACGCTTATTTTGATGCAGGAGGCACAGAGCATGTTGCTTATGGCATTAATCTCCCGGTTATCAGTGGTGCTGCATCAACTGAGTGGGGGACGGCGAGTGCATACAGTAATCTCCATGATTTCAGTAAACAGCTGGATATCGACTTTGCAGGCCTTTCTGGAAGCAGTAACTATAAGCTGCTAGTGACCTACTTTGGTAAAGATGTCCCTACAGTTAGCCAGTCATTGAAGGTCAGAGAGTCTGGACATTTGATTCACAGTGCCTTGGGGGTTCCCTCTGCAAACCCGGCTTCTTCTGAGTTTTCTGTGCCACCATCACAAATTGATGCAGGTAATCTAGGGTTGTCTCTGAAAGCTGAGCAAGGTCCAAGGGCGTTGGTCAGTAGTGTACTTATTCTTAAGCAACAATCTTCAGATACCGAGGCTCCTGAACTTACGATTGTTCAGCCGGTGATGAATCAGCGAGTTTCTTCCAGTCAGTTAATGATCAGTGGTCGTGCATCTGATAATGCGGGAGCTGTGGATCGTGTTGAAGTGGGTGTGAGCACCGATGGCGAAAACTGGACCTGGTCTGATGTGAGTTCAATCAGTTCAACAGGTGTCTGGCACCTGAATAAAAGTGTTCCAGATTCAGGCAGCCTGTTGATTACGGCCCGAGCATGGGACAGTAGTGGGAATTTCAATCAACTGTCTGCACCTGTCCAGGTGATTGCTGATTCTTCTCTCCCGGCTTCTGTTACCGGTTTGGTGGCGGCATCTGCAGAAGGCCAGGTTAAGTTACGTTGGAATTTGTCTATTGATGATGGCAACGGTGAATCTGATGTAAGCAGTTACAGGGTTCTCAGGGCCGTAACGGATTCTTCTGAGTTTGAAGAAATGACTGAATTGGCTTCAGGAAGCAATCAATACATTGATACTGCTGTCAATGAGAACGAGAGCTTCCATTATCGAATAAAGACGATTGATATGACTGGAAACTATTCATTGTCGCTCCCTGTTGGCCCAGTCACTGTTACAGCGGGTAGCGATAATACTGCTCCTGAAGCAGTCACAAACCTTACTGCATCTGTCAGTTTCTCTGGTTCAGGAAATGCTGTGATTTTTTATCAGTGGCAACATTCTGCTGACACTGCAAAAGACCTGGCAGGTTATAGGGTAAGTTTGTTGAGGGGCAGTGATGAAGTGGCATCAGTCAACCTGTCTACAACTCATAATACTTATGCTTATTCTGAAGCAGTTGCAGGTGAGAGTTATAGTGTCCACGTTACTGCTATAGATCTGGTTGACAACACCAGTGAACCCTCGACATTAATAACCACTATTAATGATCAGGTTCAGACCATTTCATTAGCCGGTAATCTGTCAGATGAACTTAATCTTCCAGCAGCTGTTTACAGGGTGAGTTCTCTCACCATTCCTGCCGGAAGAACCCTGACTCTTAAACCAGGCACCATTATCAAGTTCAACGCTAACCAGAAACTGAATGTTTATGGAGAACTGGTGAGTTTGGGTACTAAAGAAGAGCCTGTTGTCTTTACTGCCGCCAATGATGATGTATTTGGTGGCGACACTAATGGCGATGGTGAGTCTGCAGGCTCAAGAGGTTATTGGGATCGCATCCAGTTATACCCAGGAGCAAAGGCAAGACTGCAGGGATCTATAGTTCGTTTTGGCGATCGTTCCAATGTTGGTCAGTTCTATGCCGAGCGGGCCAGTCAGGTTGAGATTGACAGCAGTATCTTTGAAGAGAGTCAGTATCGAGGTATTTATGTTTTTGGATCACCACTGAAATTGACGAATTCAACGATCAGAAATAACAGCCAGATTGGTTTGTATATTTATGATCGAAATAACTACTCCAGCAGCATACAACAGGTCATTGGTAATACCTTTGATAATAACCAGTATGGTATTTATGTTGACTATGACCCGGTCAATATCGAGAACAACCAGATCATAAATAACACGATCCAGGCTATTCATTTTACCGGGAATTATCAGGCTAATCCGGTACTCAAGGGGAATACAATCACGGGTAATGCTTCTTTGATGGTGCTTCCAGCTACGGCGGTGCCAGATAGTAGCAATACTATTGAAGCTACTGGTCCAGATCAGGTTATTGACCTTCGTGGTCAGGATCTGTCTCAAGATACAACCCTGTACACCTTCGGTACAGATACCATTCCTGTTGATACCTATGTTCTCCATAACAATAACTTGAAGGTTCCTAACCACACCGTTCTGGAAGTCAAACCAGGCGTCAATGTGAAGTTCAATGGCAACTACGGGCTTTATTCCTACGGAGCTTTAGTTGCGAATGGTGAGGCTGATAAAAAAATCACCTTTACTTCAGTCCATGATGACCTGGTTGGAGGAGACACCAACAAAAATAGTGGTAGTACCTCTCCTGGTAATGGTAACTGGCAGGGCGTAAAACAGTATGGTTCTACTTTGGCCCGATTTACGCGGCTGAATAATGTCATCATCCGTTATGCGGGTAACGGTGATGCAGCCCTGTATATGCAGAATGTGTCTCCGTCTATAGATAACCTTGAAGTGTCCAACAGTCTTGGGCATGGAATCAGAATCTATGAGGCGTCTCCAGAGATAACCGGCTCATTCATCTGGGGGAATGATGGCAGCGGTGTTTACATTGATCGCAATAGCAGCAATACGTCCATCAGCTTCAGTCGTATAGCCTCTAACGGTGGTCATGGTGTTGCAGTGGCCAATGGCGCCAGAGCATCCGTTACGAACAGCGATATTTTCGGTAACAGAGCCCAGGGTATCTATAACAGTTCAGGCAATGAACTGACAGCTACCCAGAACTGGTGGGGTGAAGCAGACGGCAGTGGTCCGTTACATGAAGCTTCTAACCCGGAAGGCACGGGTCAAACAGTATCCGATAAAGTTGTATATACGCCTTTCAAGGAAAATCCCTCCATTGATTATGTCTACGCGAATTTTCAATCTCCGGAGGTTCTGACACGTGGTAATGTCACTGCCCCGGAAATTGTTCAGGGAACGCTTAGTAATGAGTGGGACAGTGCGGGCTTGTCACCTGGGAAAACCATGTTGTATGACAAAAATAAAGTGGTCCTGCGTTTTCCGTCTTTGAATCCCGAGAAAAGGTACAAGATTCGCGCGACCTATTTTAATGGTGACCCCTCACTATCTGTGCAAAGTCTGACAGATGGCGAGGATAACTCCGTTCATTCAGGCATGGCGATGCCTACAAAACCTACCTCTTATCAGTTTGCAATACCACAACCCTATTACTCTTCAGGGCAGCTGACTTTGAATTTTGTTCATGACAATGCTGATACCTCCATTCGAGGGGCTTTGTCAGAACTCTGGCTGCTTGAAGACAGTCTTGAACTCTCTCCACCCAAGTTCAGTGAAATTAAATTCAATGACAAAGATGGCAATGGAGTGACCAGTCAGGGCGATGAATACTGGTTTGTATTCTCAGAAGCACTGGATACACAACAACTGGAGGATGGTACTACCGACGCCAACCTGAAACTGAAAACAGATACCGCTTCTATTTGGGGTAATGAAAACAGCATTCGCTGGTCTGCAGATGAAACAACAGTCATTGTGACTTTAACTGAAGGCTTCACCATCAATGGGTCTGAGCAGATTTCACTGACAGGACTGAGTGATAAATATGGTAATGCAGCTATTGGAGTGCAAAGCTTGACCCGGGTGGACTCAGTTTCTCCGGAGCTGATGGACCTGCGTTGGAGTGATAGCGATAGCAGTGGTTACCTGAGTGTTGGGGATATCTACACTTTTGTCTTCAACGAAGCAATGGAACAAAGCGTTCTTTCTTCTGATGATGCTCAGTCGGCAAATGCTCACCTTCGTCCTGAAGGGGGCTTAAAGTACGGTGCTGAAGCTGCTCCTTTCTGGTCTGAAAATAGGCGTGAAGTTAAAGTTCAGGTTACTTCAGGGTTCTCCATTCTCGGTGATGAGCTGGTTCAACCCAGTCGCTTTATAAGAGATGTGGCTGGGAACAGTGTGACAGGCACCGTTCGCCTGGTAGGGCGAGACTTGACCGCTCCATCATTTACCGGTGTCTTGTTTGATGATCTGGATGGTAATGGTCTGACTTCTTTGGGAGACAGTTATACCTTCCTCTTCAGTGAGCCTATGAGAACAGCTTCAGTATCCAATGATACCGATGAGGCTAACCGTAACCTGGCACCGGGTAGTGCAGTTTACGGAACATCAAATCGTGTGGTATGGAGCAGGGATTTCACCCGAGTGACGGTTTTCCTGATCGATGGATTTACCGTGGTTGGATCAGAAACAGTGACGCCGGGTCAGGATCTGGTTGATAGCTCCGGAAATACCTTGGAAGGCTCTGTCGGTTTGAACACCACAGATACAGTGAAACCTGAATTGAAGGCTGTTGTGGCCAGTCATAATTCTCCTGTGCCTCAGGAGGCGGCTTTCACTTTATCCGTCCAGTTTAATGGTTCTATGAAAACAGTTTCTAACCCTCAGTTGCTGCTTCAGGCTGAATCGGGTGCCCAAATTACTGTCCCAACCGGAAGCTGGAGTCAAACAAAATTTGCAGCTGATACCTATGTATCAGGTGTAATCAGTTTGCCAAATAATAATCGGGAAGAGTGGCTTTTATCGGTCAGCGGAGCACAAGATGTTGCCGACAACCAGATGGAAGCAACCAGCAATATCTATCGCTTCAGAATTCAGGAAACAGCGCCAGCTATTGCCAATTATGAACTGAGTCCTGTCGTTCATTCCCTGACCAATAATCTCATCACTCTGAGAGGAAGCAGGCCTGATAATTCATCGATCTGGGTGAATGGTACTTTAAGGCTTTCAGCGGGGAGTGGTGACTGGCAGTTTAACCAGAGTCTGTCCCAAGGTCTTAATACCTTGAATATTGTCAGTCGCGATCAATGGAATGAGGATTCTGCTGTTGCTGTCCTGAAATTTAATGTCGACAGTATTGCGCCAGTGATTGAAACAGTTTATCCAGCGAACAGTGCCAGGCTGAAGTCAGCCCCTGAATACGTTCGGATTAATGTCAGGGAAGAAGGCAGTGGGATTGACTGGGAGGCTACAACCTACTCACTGAGAAGAGCAGACGAGTTGGTTGCGGGTAATTGGGAGACTGGAGCGAATGCCATTGAATTCAGACCTTCGACAGTATTGGGTGAAGGAACTTATCAGGTTGCTGTTCTACTTCAGGACAAGATGGGCCTGAGTTCTAATGAGCAGACGTATCAATTTAATGTTGATACAACAGCCCCAGAAGCTCCTGCGTTGGATGCTTACCCTTCAACCATCACTGTCAACTTCTATGATTTTGCGGGCACTAAAGAAGTGGGCTCTCGTCTATATGTTAATGGTGGTGAGGTGTCTACGGACATCAATGCCACTCGTTGGTCACATCGCGTTAATCTGATGTCTGGCAACAATGCGGTTCAGTTTGTAGTAGTAGACGCTGCAGGCAATGCCAGTGGAGCAACAATAGCAAGCATCATTCTGGATGATATTGCACCAGGTGCCGTCTCTTTGAATGTCGATGGTCGTAAAGACGGCCAGTCAGTTGCTCTGGACTGGAGCAGTTATGATGAAGTGGTCAATGGCAATGATATTAAACACTACAGGGTCTATCTCAGCGGTTCTGCCTATAGCGACGTAAACCAGGCCACCTTACTCAAAAAAGTGGTTGGTCGTAAAACTACTCTTGTAGAAGGTTTGACCTCAGGCCAGACCTATCATTTTGCTGTGGTAGCGGAAGACGCTGCGGGTAACTATTTGACGGAAGTCGTTAGTCAGGCAGTCACTGTTGAAGATGCAACGCCTCCCTCTGAAGTGACTCGTCTTCAAGCAGGCAGTCACGCCGATCGCATCAGCTTGACCTGGCAGGCACCTTCTGAATCCGATTTATCCGGGTTTAAGGTATATCAGAATGGCAACTTTCTGGCTGAGCTGGACAAGTCAAAGATTTCCTATGAGGTCAATAATCTGGAGAGAGCTGCAGTCCACAGCTTTAAGATTTCAACTCTGGACAGCAGTAGTAATGAAAGTGACGGAACTCTCATTGAAGCGGTTACCTGGTTATTGAATCCGGAAGGTCTGACTTATACCGAGTTGGATAGCCGTGTAGATTTGAGTTGGAATCCCTCGCAGCCCCAAGAGCAGGTGAATCGATACTTTGTTTTTGTCGAAACTCAGTCGTTTACTTCTGTGGAAGGTCTTACCGCTCATTCTATTTTGCAATCTGGAAAAACCAGTTTGAGTATTGCTGGGCTGGAGAACGGTCAGGACTACTATCTGGCTGTTGTGACCGAAAATAAGACGGGTGGTGCTGACCCTGCTGTGCAAGTAATAAAGGTGGCTCCCCAGACTGATAATATTGGTCCTGAGATCAGTAATATCCAGTTTGTAGCAGCCGGTCAGACCGTAGCGGTTGAGAATGGGTTAGTTCTCTCTCGCCCTGGGCAGGTAGTTGTTCAAGCCAGTGATTTGTCGGGCATCTCGCGTCTGGAGTTACTGTTGGATGATCAGCCTCTGTTGGAGGACAGCTTTATCTCTGATGGGTTGCAGGGGACTATTGATCTCCAGTCTATTGCAGATGGACAGCATACCCTCGCAGTAAGAGTTACTGACACACTGGAGAACGTCACCACTCAAACCTTTACCCTGAATGTCGATCTTGATGCACCGGGCGCACCGATTCTGTCAGCACCGGCTGACGGCGGCCTGACCAATCAAACCAGTGTTGTCCTGATCGGTACCAGTGCTCCGGGCGCCGAGGTGCAGGCCCGGGTCAATGGTTCGGCTGTGGGCAACTGGCAGGCGGTGGATGGTCAGGGGCGTTACACCTTTGCGGTGGACCTGGTCGAAGGCAGTAATGCCCTGTCCGTGGTCAGCCGTTATCAGGGGCGAAGTAAGGTCTCTGGTGTTTCTGCTATCAGCAACCTGACCCTGGATCAGAGTCTGCCGGACAGCCCAGCGGCGCTGACGGCAGTAAGCCGGGCCCAGGGCGAAGTGCGTCTGAGCTGGCAGGCGGTGGACGGTGACCTGTCCGGTTACCACGTCTATCGCAGTCCCTCGTCGTTCAGTGGGGTATCGGAAGCCGGAGTAGAGCGTTTGACCTCGGCACCGATCTCCGGACTGGGCTACAACGATGTGCCAGTGACCGACGGGACTTACTTTTACACCGTCACCGCCCTGACTCGAGCCGGTAATGAGAGTCGGGTACCGGCTCCGGTGTCCGCCGAAGCTGACAGTCAGGGTCCCCGGGCTGAATCGGTGACCCTGGACAGTAACGGTCCTAAAGCCGACGACGGTCGTCTGGGGCAGGGCACGGTGAGTGTGGCGGTGCGTTTCGACGAGCCCCTGCGCAACCCGCCGTTCTTTGCCTTCAGCTTTGGCCAGACCAGTATCCCGGTCACCCTGAGCAAGGACTATAACGATGATCAGCGCTACACCGGTCAGTTCAGTCTGACCGGCAGTACCCCCTCAGGCATCGGCTTCCTGGTGTTCCAGGCCTTTGATGCCCTGGGTAACCAGGGCTCGGAGCTGGTCAGTGGCGAACTGTATGAACTGAAGGTGGATACCCAGGGACCGGAAGTGACGGCCCTGACCCTCAACCCCGGTCATCCGCTGGCCAACACCGGCTCTACCGAGGTGGAAGTGCAGTTGCGACTGAACGACGATGTTTCAGCTTCTGAGGTACCCCAGCTGGTGCCGACCCTGGACGGAGTCGCGATTCCGGCTCTGGCCAGTGGCATTGCCTTGAGCAAGGACGGTCAGTCCCAGCCCGGAGCACCGCTCTGGGTGGGCCGCTTTACCCTGCCGGCCGACGCCGGTCAGGAAAAATTACAGCAACTGGCCTTCACCTGGCAGGCCGAGGATGACCTGGGCAATGGCAGTACCCGGATTCACGGACAGCCGCGCTTTGACGTCTATCAAGGGGATCTGCCGGCCCTGAATGCGCCACTGGGTCTTC
>NZ_JBPCXO010000063.1:0-5237 GCF_051008435.1 Endozoicomonas sp.
CGGATTTGGCCATTTTTTATGATTCTTTTCGTTGAATAGCTCGCTATTCGCCTCAAATAATCATAAAAACTGTCTCAAACCGGACTTTTTCTCGCTACGGTCGGCTAAGTCCGACAGGCTCCTAGGCTGAGACACAGCAACTGGCCAATAAACCCATTGAGGCTGAAAGTAGTTTTTTCATTATTGTATTTCTCTTTTACAGCTCACATCGTACGGGCCATTCGAGCCATACCCTTTTGTAGAGTAACCGGCATCAAACGACGAAGAATATCCAGAATCGTGGCGTCTTTGCCCACCCGAATCCTAACCTTATTTTTTTCCACTGCCTGAAGAATGATTTGTGCTGCTCTGTCCGCTGTCAGACCAAATCTCTGGGCTAGTTCATAGTTTTTCTGAGCCTTCTGCCGATCATCTGAATCCGCCAGAGTAGCCTGAATCATGTCGGTTTTAATGGCACCGGGGTGAACTGAAGTCACCCCAACACCTTCACTTTTCAATTCAGCGTATAAGCATTCACTCAGTGCCTGCACGGCGGATTTAGTAACTCAGTAAGAACTTTGGGAAGGCAGCCCAATGAATGCCGCCATACTGGAAAGATTAACGGCTCTTTTGAAAAATGTGCGCCTGATGCTCTTTTTTCAGTGACTCCAGGAACAGTTTGCAACTGTAGAGAGGCCCCCAGAGATTGACATTCATTACCCGTCGCCAGTCGTCCAGAGAATGACTACTAAAGGATTTCTTAAAGGATTTCTTAAAGGATTTCTGCAAGGTAATACCGGCATTATTAATTAGCAGATTCACGGCTCCATGCACTTCAATGACTTCCGAGTGCAGCTGCCTCATGGCATCAACATCGCCGACATCCGCCTGATGCAGACTGATGTTGATGTCTTCAAACAACAAATAATTTCTGGTGGCTTCCAGTGCTGACTGATCGATATCCACCAGTGCCAGATGACAACCTTTTTCAGCCAGTTGAACCGCGAGACTTCTGCCCAACCCGCCACCGGCTCCGGTAATGACAGCCACCTGATGCCTGGAGATTTTCATACCACTCTCTCCTCTTTCGATGGCTCAATATTCAAGGGACAATGAGGGCCACCTGGCGCTTCAATCATAGTGACGCAGCGATTACAGTGTGTGCAGCCATTGACGTATTTTTTTCCCGACGCCATAGCATTATTGACATAAGAGGGATCTTTGATCAGAGCCCTTCCCAGCTGAACAAAATCAATGCCTTCACGCATGACTGTTTCCAGACTTTCCATGGTGTGGCAGCCACCGATATAGATCATCTGAGCATTTCGAACCCGGTCCCGAACTCTCTTACAACCTTCCAGAAAGTAGAGTTCCCTGTAGGGGTACTCCCTGAATAATTTGGCTCCTGCCACTTTGAAGAGGGTTTTCATAACGCGGTTCGACTGCATCTCAGCCATGCCATCAGCAATGGAAGTCCCCCGAAACATGTGCATAACGTTGTAGCTACTGGTTCCACCACTGGTAATCAGACCATCAATCCCTGCCTGATCCAGCATACCCGCTACTTCGACGGCTTCCTCTAATTGAAGCCCGCCTTTCACAGCATCGGTCAGCCCCATTTTGCCAATAACGGCCAAGTCATCTCCGACGGCATTTTTAACCGCTTCCAGACATCTCAGTGGCAATCTCATTCGATTGTTCAGACTGCCACCGTACTGATCGGTTCGACGATTGGTTTTAGGACTGATGAATTGACTGAGTCCATAGCCATGGCCAAAATGAATCTCTATGGCATCAAACCCAACCTCTTTCATATAAAGAGCTGCTGCACGATAGGTCTCCACCATGTGATCAATATCTTTTTCCGTCATGGCTCCTGAGATAGGTCGGCCTACCGTCAAACCCAGAGTATTAAATTGAATGGAAGGTCCTTTAGGCTTGTGCCCCCTTTGCAGCTGCTGATTCTTCGAAAAATAACCACAATGGGCCATTTGACCCGAAACCTTTGCACCGGTTTTGTGCAGATCATGAATCATTTGGGTTAGCTCAGGTCGGATATGATCTCCCATATACATCATGTCGTGTGATACACGACCATCAGCTTCTGTTGCACAGTACGCCAGAGTGGTCATACCAACCCCTCCTTCGCAAAACTGCCTGTGAAAATCATAAAGCTCTTTACCCGGAATACCGCCGGGTGTTCTGCCCTCGAAAGTGGCCGCTTTAATAATACGATTGCTCAGCTGAAGAGACCCCAGCCTGGCAGGAGTGAATGCACGATCCAGATATTGACTCATAAACTGTGTCAGAGCGATTAAGCTGCTGCTCCCATCAGGCTGCGACTAAAAATAAGCACGCAGCCATTTATTATTGTTTTATGCAATGACGTTACATATCTTATGCAATATGATTACATAAATCAAAATGACAAGATAAAACCATGAATCAAGCTCGTCGTACCCAGGCGCAAAGACGCGCCGAAACTTACCAGCAGGTTCTGGACAGTGCCTGCCGTTTGTTTGCCAAGAAAGGCTTTGCTAACACCTCTTTGGAAGACATTGCCAATGACTGTGGACTGACGACCCGGCCTGTCTATCACTACTTTGGCAACAAATTGAAACTGTTTCAGGCTGCCTATGATCAGATGATGGTCCACATACTTGATAATCTGGGTGCGGTGGAGGAAGCTGCCCCTTCAGAGAGCCTGAACCAGCATTGGAAGACCTTTCTGGACATGAGTGACGATCAGGGATTCAGACAGATCGTGCTCATCGATGGACCAAATGTTCTGGGTCATGAAACCTGGATTAACAGCCTGGTCGCTCAAAAAGCCCACAACCTTTTTGGTTCACAGCCTGCAGACAGCCAAGAGGAAAGAGTCCAACAACAAATGTTTGGTCGTATGTTGATAGGAGCACTGGCACAAGCAGCACTGATGGTGGCAGAAGCCGAAGACAGACAGATGGCAAAACAACAAGCTGTACTGATTGTTGAAAACATTCTTTCGGTTTCGATACGTTAACAAGCTTGAGTTACGTCTTATTCCGACTGACCAGTACCGGGTATATCTCTTGATAGTCGGATAATTTCAGTCCTGAGTCCAGACAGGCATCAGGAGCGACCTTTTCCTGAATGCTGAGAACAGGCCTGACTTGCCAGGCAGGTAGCGTTTTTTCGGAACATTGACTGGGAGAAAGTGGATGCAGAGAGGAAAAGCGGGCTCTTTCTCCCGTCGGATCAGGAGAAGCGCCCGTGAACGCTGCGCGACCAAAGGGACGGGGTGGATCCATTGAAAAGTCTGAACGGTCCGTCGCTTCAACTCTCTATGGGAGAATAACTGAAGCTTTGACCGTCACTTTGAAATAAAAATCCACCCGGCACTGGAGTTTGTCAGTAAATCTAACCTTTTGATAACCTGATCAGAGAATGGCAGTCGCTCTGGCCAGCCGCCCTGCTCCCTGGATCTGATAGGATTCGGTCGCTGCACTGATGAAGCAGGCACTACCTGGCTTCAATTCAACAGATTTATCTCCAGCCTTGATGACCTGTTGACCTTCAACACAAAACAGAATCTCGGCAGTTTTAACCTTGAGAGGCGCCAAGGCTTTCTCTGGCTCAATCACGCTAAACAGGAAATCATCGACGGGCGAAATAAATAAGGTTTCGCCATTTTGTTCCTGCTCAGGCTTCAAGCACAGATCGGACAAGGCAATGGTATCGAACTCAATGGTCTTGAGCAGTTCAGGAACATCGACATGTTTGCTGGTTAAACCCCCTCTTAAAACATTGTCCGAGCAGGCCATAATTTCCAGCGCGGTGCCTTCCAGATAAGCATGCAGTGTGCCTGCTTTCAGGAACATGGCTTCACCGGGTGCAAGCTCAATAACATTCAGCAGCAGCGGGCTCAAAACACCCATGTCGCCCGGATAAAATTGATTCAGCCGTTGCACTTCCTGCCAGGCTGGATGATCCGAAGTGTCTGCAAACTCCAATGCAGCAGCCACCAAACGATCTTTTTCTTCTCCTTTAAGAGTCATCAAATGCTCATAAAAAGCCTTAAGATTGCCCTCGCCAAGCCATTTCATAGCTTCTTCGAGCTGTTTCAGCCCAGCCATTTCGAACAAGGGACGCATTTCATCCAGGGGACGAAAGCCATTCATGGCTCTGAACGGTGTCAGTGCATAAACCAGCTCAGGTTTATGGTTATCATCCCGGTAGTTTCGATTGAAGGCATCCAGTGGTACGCCCAAATGATTTTCATGGGCAAACCCTTCCAATGCTTGCTGTTTGTCAGGGTGTGACTGGATAGAGAGTGGCTTGGCGGCAGCCAGAACTTTGAAAAGGAAAGGCAGTGTCTGACCAAATTTTTCCAGAGACCCTTTACCCAGATGAGCAGTCTTGCCATCCACCAGCGTATTCAAGGCTACCTGCTCATCAGCAAGAATAGAGGGTGCCTTGGGATGAGCCCCCATCCAGAGTTCAGCCATGGGCTGACCGGATTCATTGGCCATACCAAAGAGCTCACTCATAGCATTCTGACTGCCCCAGTCATAATGCTGCACAGGGTTTTCCAACCGAAAGATGGTCATAAACAATCCCTTCCAGAGAAATGCAATACTTGAAGCCCGGGTATTAAACAGTGGGCGAAACATCAACCCCAGCGCTTAAGTACCCGGCCCTATGATATCGAATATTCTGACCAATGATTCAGGTTGCTCTACAAGGCGCAGCGACGGGAGCATAGTCGTTCTATGTGACCAGAGCTGAAACGTAGTAGAACGGCCTGAGCATTAAGTCAGAATATCGGTTTCCATAGGGTTGGGTACTTAACAACAGGCCTGGTAAAAATTCTATGCAAGACTGTAAATCAGTAACATCTGTTTCGCTAACCGTGATTTCACTGATTAGCCTAAGGACTAAATTATGAACAGTGCCTTAACACTCATTCAGCAATCACTTGCCCTCTATAAACTCTTCTTGTTTTTCTTGCCGGCTCTGACAGCAAATCGGTGATAGATGAGTTTTCCGGTTCAGTGACGACCGATGGACTCCCTGTCATTTCATTCAGACAATGACCAATGAGCAGCCGGGTTTCCTCTGAGAGGCTTCGGGACCGGAAAGATTCAAGCGTCTCTAGGAGTCTGTCGGACTTAGCCGACCGTAGCGAGAAAAAGTCCGGTTTGAGACAGTTTTTATGATTATTTGAGGCGAATAGCGAGCTATTCAACGAAAAGAATCATAGAAAATGGCCAAATCCG
>NZ_JBPCXO010000064.1:0-14287 GCF_051008435.1 Endozoicomonas sp.
TAGGTGCATTTTTCGTCAAAAACTCCTTTTTCAGAAAGCTAAACGATCAGACAGCTTTTTCTACCCCTTGTGCGGTAAGCATTTCAGCACCACCCATTTCCAGCAGGGGGTGCTGAATAGTTACAAATTCAGAGTAGTGGTTGCAGATAAACCGTAGCGATGAGAAAGGTCATAGACCTCACCCGTTTCTGTATTGGTCACACTGACAGAATCTTTATTCGCTTCATATTCACCACCAAAGCTGACACTGACAAAACCATCAGCACTCAGGTAATTGACCGCAGGTCGAATCATGAAGCTGTTATTATCCGATTCAATGATTTTGTTACCATCATCCAGGTAATCCGTTGAGCCACTAAGAACACCACTGGTATCGCCATAAACGGTGGAGACTTCTGCAGTCCAGTTGCCATATTCACCCACGACTCGAGCCTGACCTGCATCATCACTACGACCACGGCCCTCTTTTGCCATGTAGTAATAGATGCCGTCACCAATACCATCAGAACCTGCGGCATAGAATACCGCCACATCTTTACCCAGAGGGAATAGATCCATGGCTTCATATCGACCAATCTGGAACATCCAGGCGTCTTTCATACCAAAACCGAAGTAAACATCATCCACTTCCACTTTGCCGTCGGTACGAATCAAAGGCTGAGCTCTTGCCGTTACAAATGCACCATTATCTTGTGTATTCATCCAGGCAACATCCAATAGAAAACGAGAATCATCGCCCAGTTGTGTATTGGTTTTATCGTCTCTGCCAACACCTTGGTCGTTATTAATAACGTCAAAGTTAATTTCAGCATCACCACCAATGGTTAAAGTACCATCAGAAGAAGTCCAAGCTGCCATAGCAGACGAAGAGGCCATTAATACAGCAGTGGCCAGAAGCGTCTTTTTCATTAGAGGTCTCTTTTAAGGAGTTAACAACTACAAACTGATGTGTGCTCAGTTCAAATCTATTGACTAACCGACAGGCGAATTAAAGCCCCGACACCTGCCGGCAATCATTTAATCAACAAAAGATTATCCCTGAATACTATTGGGAAGAGACTGAATAGCCAATATCGAAGAAAAGCATCTATTGATTCAAATCATGTTTGCCTTATCGGCTTTTTTCATACCCTGATTGAAAACCTCAATCCTTCATTTCATTCACTCAATATTAAGAAAGAGTTAATAACTGATTGTTTTCATCTTTCTTCATAAGTTTCGCTTTAAAAATTAAGGTATGTTTTCCTCAAAAAGAGCTTTATGATCAGCCTGAATTGACCCGCTGCTTGCAGCAGTACTAGAAGTTCGAGCACCGATGACTGAGAAAACAGCGCAAATAACAACCATCTGGTATCTGGCGATGACGTCGCCTTCCGAGTTGATCAGAAAACCATTACCCGACAGTGGGTTTGAAGTACGAGAATGTTCTGAGGATTTATTTGAGTACAACCGATTTCTGTATGAGTTTGTGGGCAAACATTGGGAGTGGACAGACAAACTCACCTGGACAGAGCAACAGTGGCAGGACTATGTTGAATCCGCCAACTTGAGAACCTGGGTACTCTACAAATCAGGCAGTCCTGCCGGATACTTTGAATTGCAGAAAAAGTCAGAAGATATCGTTGAACTGGCCTACTTTGGTCTGGCCAAATCCTTTATCGGTCAGGGATTGGGAAGCGGCTTCCTTTGCAAGGCCATAGAAGAAGCCTGGAGCTGGGGAGCAAAAAAAGTTCAGGTTAATACTTGTTCTCTGGATCACCCCAGCGCTCTGGATAACTACAAGGCTCGAGGATTCAAACTGGAAAATACGGTTGAGAAGCCTGCTTAATCCTGAGGTTCAAAGTCCTCTTCATCTTCTTCTGACTGGGAAGGTGGTTCGTAATAATCCACTTTCCCCAAATCATAGAAATACCAGGCATCGCCCGATTGAGTCTGTGGATAAACCAGTTCATTAATAATATAAACCAGATTATCCACCGCTCTCTTCTCCCTGATCAGATAAACAAACGGACTGGAATGCACCATAAAGCTATAGAGATCGGGACCGGTATTCGCTATGGCAAACACTACAGAGCCATTATGATTTACAATCAACCAGGCATGGGATGATAGCTGAGGTAAAGCATCTGCCAGAGAGAATTCGACGCTACTGTATGCAGACTGTCTGTACTGATAAGCCTTGATCCAGCTCTGAATCATAGAAAATACTGAACCACCATAACCGTTTAACTGCCTCACCCTGAGCCATAATGGAAGCGTAAAAAAACTTGCCGATAATGGATCCAGAGACCAGTTAACCAATACCCCTAATTGAGCCAGACTGGCCTGTTTTTCTATTGCCCGTGACACAAACTCTTCTATGACTGAATCACTGCCAGTCAGTTCAATCATTTGATTTTGATCAAGGGAAGGCCTCAGGTCTATCTGTTGGCAAAATGCTACCACTGTATTCAGGCAGGCCATTGCGCCACCCAGAATCGCCTGATTGACCATGGCAACATATCCCAGTACAGAGGCCGTTCCGTAGAAAAGTTGATCCATAGCATCCAGGCCAGCTCTTAAAGGGTTACAGCGGTTTCTGGCTTTATCCGCGTTTTCATCTGGCAACATATACCAATTGCCCGGGTCTTCCCCGGCAGGATAAAACCGGCGATTTCTGGGTGCAGGCAAAAAATGATTACAGGCTCCCCCACATCCCTTGGGACAGGCAACGGTTTCCCCTAGCAGGAAATCGTCGACGTCAATAATGACATCATCTGCCTCTTCTTCCAGCTCTCCCTGCTTGTTCTGTTTTTCTTCAGGTATCCCGGATTTGTTTTTACCATCCTTCTCATCTGCCAGAACAACACCATTGAACATCATGGCCAGCAGCAATAACCGAAGCACAGTCTTCATAGCTTTTTGAAAGTATTATTATGATTGGACATTAATCTTAGAAGCCTTAGCTGATTTCGCTAGGGTCTTGTTTTATTATCCCGTTCTCCCTTCCATGCTCCAGAGACTTCAATACGATATGGCCAGACCCCAGAAAAAAGCCGATTCATCCAAAACCCATGAAGAGGCTATGTCGGTAGCCAAAGCCACCCAGCGACCGGGTCAGAGCAAAGAACAGACCAAATTGATCGCCCAGGGCATTCAGAAAGGCATTGAGCACTATAAGAAGCAACAGAAAGCCAAAGCCCGGGAACTCGACAAGCACCTGAAGAAAGTCAAAAGACAGGTTGAGAATCCTGTTACAGAGACTGAAACCATTACTGAGGAAGTGACCCGCTATAAACAGCATTGGTTGCCCTGGCTGCTATTGGGCCTCAGCTGGGCAACCTTTGCCGCTTATTTGTTCCTGTCCGGAGTCTGAATATCCAGACAGCTAGAAAACCCTGTCCACCAGCAGGGAGCACAACACAGTGATGATAATGATACCCGCCAGATTCAGCAGCAGGCCGCTTCGCACCATCTGACGAATTGACAGCATACCGGAACCAAACACAATAGCGTTGGGCGGCGTGGCCACGGGTAGCATAAAGGCGCAACTGGCCGCAATGGCCGCTGGAATAGCCAGAACTTCCGGGTCCAGCCCAAGAGAGACAGCCAACGCTCCCAACGGCGGCAAGAAGGCTGCGGTAGTAGCCGTATTACTGGTAATTTCAGTCAGGAAAATAATGACAGAAACCACCAGTGCAATGGCAGCAATAGTCGGTAATCCATCCAGTACCTGAAAGTTACTCGCTATCCATTCCGCCAGTCCGGTTTTACGGATAATGGCTGCCAGACTGAGACCACCACCAAACAGCAGAAGAACATCCCAGGGCAATCTGCGAATGTCTTTCCAATTAAGAAGAAAGTCGAGCTTATCTCCCCACCGCACGGGAATGATAAACATCAGCAAGCCGCCTGTGAGTGCAATGGCCGTGTCGGTCAGCTGTATCCCCGGCATAAAACCGGACAGCCAGGGTCTGAAAACCCAGCATAAAGCGGTCGAGGTAAAAATCACTGCCACCCACTTTTCAGCCCGGCTGAGGGAGCCCATGGAGGCCAGTTGTTCTTTTAAAGACTGCCGTACGGACTCGCTTTCTCCCGGGCGGAGCTTATAGCCTCCTGAACTGAGCCACCAGCCGGTCACCACCAGCATCAGCAAAGTGGCCGGCAAGCCAATCAACATCCATTGAGCAAAACCAATTTCAATGCCGTATTGTTCGCTGAGAAAGGCCGCCAGCAAAGCATTGGGCGGCGTTCCAATCAAAGTGCCAAAGCCACCAATAGAAGCGCCATAGGCTATAGCCAGAAGCAAAGCCGCAGGAAAATGACCATGAGAGCCTCGCTCATCGTTCATCATTTTGATGACCGACATACCGATAGGGAGCATCATGATTGCCGTGGCCGTATTGGACACCCACATACTGATAAATGCGGTCGCGAGCATAAATCCTATGACTTGCCGACGCTCTCCGGTTCCTGATGCGAGCATGGTCAGCAGAGCAATTCGACGATGCAGGTTCCAGCGCTCCATAGCCAGCCCCAGCATGAATCCCCCCAGAAACAAATAGATGACTGGGTGGGCATAAGCCGAAGCCGCTTTATCCAGAGATACCAGCCCCACCAGCGGAGCCAGTAGCAGTGGTAGCAGTGCCGTCACTGGAATGGGCAGTATTTCCAGAGACCAGAACACGGCCATCATGAGGGCCAGACCTGCGCATTGCCAGGCGGCAACGGGCATACTCTCAGGTGCAGGCAATACCAGTGTCATGACAAACAGGGCTCCCCCTGCGATCAGCCCAAGTAGCCAGATGAAGGGGTTGGCCCCCGCTTCCAGCTCTGTCGAGGTGGATTGTTTGCTCATGGTCTGTTCCTGAGAAGTATTCTGTTTATAAGTCGGTCACTTCCCTGAATTATTCACAAGTCCACTTTCAAAAAGCGAAAGTACAATTCTCCTCATGATTGGTAAACGGTCATTCTAACCAGTTGCTTTCTGAGCAATATGGCGATCTATCTTCTACCCTCATTCCCATTACAACCAAATAAAATCATGAATGACTGCAGCAATGGACTCCTGTTTATCTGTGAAACCTTTTTCTATCAAGACGGCTGGCATTGTCAGCCTCCTATTGATGCTGTTTGCTGTTATGGCCTCGTCTGCCCCGAAAGCAAGAGCAGCAGACAAACCTCCCTGCGACAAACCCTTGTGTAGAGAACACAAAGTGGCCATGGAGCCAAACGGCATTGGGGGGCATTATTGCCTGCAGTGTATGCAGGACATGATTAATCAGCAGGAAGATGAGCAAGAGGCACAATTAACACAGCTGCATGCAGATGAAACGCTTCCAATGGAAACCGGCTCAAATCCGGATGATAAGGATAAAGATGAGGTTGATACGTTAACTGACCAGATGGATCGCTCCCGCTTGTTACGAGACCCAGGACAGGCATCGGGTGGCTATGTAGCCTCTTCAACCATGGTAGGTACTGGTTCCGGCTTATCTTTGCCAGCCGGTGCCAAATACAGTTTTGACACCACTCTGGTTCACAAAGGCAGTGTCCCCACTCACGATGACTCTCATACCAATCTGGGCGTGGAAGTAGCATCCGATGTATCAGCAACCCCTCACCTCCCAGGTGAGGATGATCCATCTCCCAAAGAGCCTGATACCCCCATGGTTTATCAAGCTCCCATGACTCAATACCATACGTCGTCTGAACCTCAGTTTATGTCCGCTCCGGTACAGGTTTCAGAAGGCTCTTCTGTTGCACACAATCTTATTAAACTGCTTAAGCAAGAAGGTTACGGCACTTCAGGCAGTGGAGGCTCAGTACTGCCCAGTGGGGAAGGAATGTTACTGATGAGAGGCGACGCTGAACTGAATGCCCTGATCTCTATATTGTCGGGTTTTAATATCGAATTAGCAGCTCACTCACTCTCTGAACTCAAGACGCTCCTGCTTTCAGATAAAAAAGTCATTATCCGGATGATACAAAAAGATGGGACCATTACCGTTATCCACATACACCCGGTGGAAAACAATCAGGCTCTGATTATTACAGAAGTGGGCATGCAAAGTGTCCCGGTCAATATCGATGAGATAATTACTCTTCTCAATACCTTTCTGGTAAATGAGGAAGTGACATTGCTGACTCTATTCACCCACGCAGGCGTTACTGACAGTTTACCGACGGCTCCTCTTCACCAGACACAAGGTGCTTCAACCCCTGCTTCACTGACGACAGCCATCATTGAATACATTCAGCAGCAGCTGAAGTTTTCTGCACCTCAGCTTCCTCCTGCCATACACAATGATGCTATTTACGAGCTTCAGGCAACCCATGATCAGGCCAGTCTTGCACTATTAATGCCCACTTATGGCTTCCAACCAGGATCAGAGGAAGGAACTTCTTTGCAAAACATTGAAGAGCTCAGTGCAACACAAACGTCTTTTATGGCTCAATTGATTGCTCCAAACCAACAAGCCACCGTTATCAATTTTCAACCTGACTCAACAGGTGGTGTCACGCTCACCCTGTCAGGGCAACACTTTGTCATAGACAGGAGAGATGTAGGTCAGTTTTTTGACTGGATTATCAACCAGTTCAGACCTGTAGTGCGGATTTTTATTCTGGCAGCTCTTTTTATATAAAAAGGCTGTTCTCTCATGGGTATACTCCACACCCACGCTTTTTCGCTAGCTCTGTTATACTCCGTGCCCCGAATTTCCATATCAACGAGACCACCTTGAGCACACATCCTTTTTCCGAATTGCCGCTGCCCGAAGCGCTGCTGAGCAACCTGGAGCAGATTGGCTACCGGGAAATGACCCCTATCCAGCAAAAGAGCTTACCTCTGGCCATGGCCGGCAGGGACTTGATCGCCAAAGCCAAAACCGGCAGTGGCAAAACGGCAGCCTTTGCTATTGGAATGCTTCTGGGGATTGAGCAACGCTTTTTTGGTTGCCAGGGTCTGGTACTTTGCCCTACCCGCGAGCTGGCTACCCAGGTAGCCAATGAGATCCGAAAACTGGCTCGCTATCGCCAGAACATCAAGGTCGTGACTCTGTGCGGTGGTCAACCAATAGGTCCTCAGATTGGATCTCTGGCTCATGGCGCTCATATTGTTGTCGGTACACCGGGCAGGATTCAGGACCACCTACGTAAGCAAACGCTTACTATCGATCAAATAAAGACAGTAGTGCTGGATGAAGCGGATCGAATGCTGGATATGGGCTTCATTGAAGCCATTGAGAACATTCTGACTCACACTCCGTCTGACCGGCAAACGCTGCTGTATTCGGCCACTTATCCTAAACAGATCAGAGCGCTCAGCAAACAGTTCCAGACTAAGCCTGAAGAGGTGACTGTCGAGTCATTGCATACTCACCAACACATTCAGCAGTTTTTCTATCAAGCGGAGAATGGTGACAAGCCAGAAACTCTCTGTAAGCTGCTGAATCATTATCAACCCGCCTCTGCCGTGATTTTCTGTAATACCAAGCAGACCTGTAAGGAAGTGGGTACCCACCTTTATGAGCAGGGTTATAAGCCACTGGTGCTCCACGGTGACTTGGAACAGCGGGAACGGGATCAGATGCTGGTACGCTTTTCAAACCAGAGTGCTGACATTCTGATTGCCACCGATGTGGCAGCCCGAGGTCTGGACATTGATGATCTGGCAGCCGTCATTAACTATGACCTCAGTCGTGATCCAGAAATCCATGTTCACAGAGTCGGTCGAACAGGCCGTGCCGGTAAAGAAGGGCTGGCTTTGAATCTTCACACCTCCCGTGAACAATACAAGCTAGATGAGATTGCTGACATCCTGCGGACTGAGCTCACTTTTGGTGATCATAAAGCTCTAAAGCCCTCAACACAGCCACCTTCCAAAGCGCCTATGGTGACTCTGGCCATTGATGGCGGGAAAAAGAACAAGGTACGTCCTGGAGACATTCTGGGAGCCCTGACAGGCGACGCCGGTATTCCGGGGGATCAGGTCGGCAAAATCAATATCTTTGATTTCGTCGCTTATGTGGCCATAAAGAGAGACAGCGGTCGCAAGGCGTTAGCCCAGCTGGAACAAGGTAAAATCAAAGGTCGCAGGTTTAAAATCAGAAGGCTCTAAGAGCCTGAGCCAGAAGTGCTTGAGTGGGCTCTTTTCTGCAAAGAGCCCATAACCGTTACTGCACAGGACACAGCACGGTTACCAATAGTCCCTTCTCATTATTTTCCAGCCTGATCTCACCGCCATGGCTGTGAATAATATTGCGGGCTATCGATAATCCCAGCCCCATACCACCGGTATCACGATTACGTGACTCTTCGAGCCTGACAAAAGGTTCGAAGACTTTTTCCATAGTGTCTTCTGGTATTCCCGGTCCATGGTCCTGAATCAATATTTTGACAGCCCCTTCCTGCTGACCCAGAGCAACACTGACCGAGGTTCCATACTTCACACCATTTTCGATCAGGTTTCGCAGAGCTCTTTTCAAACTCACCAACCGACATGACATGATCACTTCCGGGCTTTCCTTAAACTGAACGTCATGCCCCATCGCTACCATATCTTCGCAGAGGCTATCCAGCAGAGCATTAAGATCGACTTTTCGGGTCTTCTCTTTATCGGATGCCTGTCGCATAAAGGCCAGAGTCGCTTCTGACATTTGCTGCATTTCATCCAGTGTTGCCAGCATCTGCCTGCGATCCTCCGACTCTTCCATCATCTCTACCCTCAGTCGCATAGTCGTGATGGGGGTGCGAAGATCATGGGATAAAGCAGCCAGCATACGGGTACGATCAGACACGAATCGCTGCATTCTTTCATTCATCAAGTTAAAGGACTGAATCGTCTCACGAATATCTCCCGGCCCCTCTTCTCTTAAAGGCTCCACATTTTCCCCTAAACCGAGTCGATGGGAAGCGGCCGACAACTTTTTCATAGGGCGCGTGATCCTTCTGACCATAAAAATGACCGCCAGCAGGACACACAAAACTGAAATACTCATAAACAACAGAGTCTGCTTAAGCAACACTCTTGGAATGGGGGGTGATCGAGTCAGCAAGTTCAGCCACTGACCATTATTCAGCTTGATAGAAACTTCCAGAAACACCAGTTTCTTTCCCTTATGCTTACGCCACTCCCGATACTTCTCCGATTTTTTCCAATGCTCTATCCGATCATCTCTGGATCTCTCTGACTTGTGCCCCTGTTCGCTATGACTAAAGCTAGACCGCTCTGATCGACCCCAATGCTCCTTCCGGTCATAGTCGAACCAGTCACTTTCATTTCTCTCCAGATCGACCCGGACTCGTCCTTGATACTCAGGGCCCAGCTCTTTCAATAAATACTTAATCGCGCCTATTCTGGCCCTGTGTCCTGATTCCTTATGAACCATACTGTGGTCGCTGAGAAGTACTTTTTCATTACGGGTGTCGGATGCCTTGAGAATGGATCGATGCAGACTTTCAGGACTCAATTCCAACAGTTCCACCAGCGTTACTACCCGCCTGAGCAATGCGCCCTGATTGATGTCATCGACTGCACGGTTATAGGCGGCACTTAAAATGAATGTGCTGATCACGACCGACAGTGTCAACGCTACCAGTACCAGGGAAACCATCTGCCCCGCCAAACTGGACGGCCATAGTCTTTTTATCCACCGAATCAAAGTTCTGATACCTCAGCCGTAAAACTGTAGCCCCCACCCCAGACCGTTTTAATCAGGGAAGGACTCTTGGGATCGGGCTCAATCTTCTTGCGCAAACGGCTAATCTGGTTATCAATGCTGCGGTCAAATGGCAGGGCTTCTCGTCCCTTGGTCATGTCCAGCAATTGATCCCGGCTCAATACTTTACGGGAGTGACCCAGAAAAACTTCCAGCAGTCTGAACTCTGCGGTGCTCAATGGCACCAGCAAACCGTCTCTTCGCTCCAACTGTTGCTGGTGAATATCCAGTACCCAGCCAGCAAATGTTTTTTTACTGGCCTCTGCAGGCTTTCTATCCAGGCTGGGTAAATGCTCCAGACGCCTGAGTACGGCTTTGATTCTGGCCAGTAATTCTCTGGGGCTGAATGGCTTTGAGACATAATCGTCTGCTCCCATTTCCAGCCCTACGATAGTGTCAGTTTCTTCCCCCAGAGCTGTCAGCATAATAACAGGAGGGCCCCCTTGCTCTTTCAGGGTACGACACAGGCTCAGGCCATCTTCCTCTGGCATCATCACATCCAGGACGACCAGGTCCACTGAATGATTCTCCAGAACCTTGCGCATTTTCCTGCCACCCTCCGCCAGGCTGACTTCATAGCCATGCTGTCCAAGGTATTTGCCTAACAGGTCGCGAATTTCACTGTGGTCATCGACCACCAGAATATGTTTTCTATGCCCCATAGTGCTGACGCCAGAACTGTATTTCATTCGATTATATGCAGTTGTCTAAAGAAATATGTATCAAATCTTGTCAAACAACCCGACTGATACAATTTGCGACAATTTAGGCGAGTCAGGGGACATTTCTGAGACATCCTCAGGCTTTAATGAGGATCGTAGAAACCTTATTGGAGAAACACCTGATGAATCGCAAACTCCCTGTCGCTGCTGCCTTTGTTAGCCTATTCACCGCCACTTCCGCACTGGCCTGGTGGGGTGATGATGACAAGAACAGCTCAGAGAAACACGAAGGTCGCTATGAGCACCGCGAATGCGGAAAAAAAGGCAAACATGGCGTGAGAGGAGAGCACGGGCGCAAGGAAATGAAAGCATTCATGAAACGCGAATTCACTGCGGATGAAATCCGCACTCTGGCCTCTGCGCGTTTGCTTATGAAAGGCAACCCTAACGTCAAAGTCGGTGAAATCAAAGCCAATGACAAAGGGTATTCCGTTTCCATCGTGACCAGGGATGATTCATTGGTGAAAGAACTGACACTGGCAAAAAATGGCATGCCACTGGAGCGGTTCGAAAGAATTCAGGAACGCATGGCAAAGAAGGAGAAAAAATAATTCCTGTTATTTCTATGTTTAGTGTGTGCTTAGCAGTTGCCCGGAAACATCCGGGCATTTTTTTCACGTCTATGAAGATAATATGAGCTGGGCGGGATAGATGAATCTGTTGGTCAAGACATTCAAGGAAACGACAATGCGCCAAAAATCAGGTCTCCTGGTTGTTGCCCTGACATTGGCTCTGACTGGCTGTGTACAACCTCCAGACTCACCGGCATTCAAGCCTTCACAACAGACTCCAAAGTGTACTCAGGAGAGCTTTGACCTCTACATTGAGGAAACCCGAAACTGGCTAGATGCCAACAGGGCTTTCATAACCAATGATCATGAAAAAGAAATCAATGCTAACGCCCCCTTTGAATTGAAGCCTGAAAAAACTCTCCATAAAACCAAAGGTGTTCTACTGGTCCATGGATTAGGGGACTCCCCATACTCTTTCATTGATATTGCTCCGCTACTTGCCGAACAGGGCTTTCTGGTTCGGGTCATTTTGCTGCCCGGACACGGTTCAAAACCGGCAGATTTGATGAATGTTGAAGTGGCCGACTGGATTAACGCTGTTGAACACCATACTCAGCTCTTGAAGTCAGAAGTTGATGAAGTCTGGCTGGGTGGATTTTCTACCGGTGGCAACCTGGTGACCAGCTATGCCATTGATGATAAAAGTATCGAAGGCCTGCTGCTTTTTTCTCCAGCCTTCCAATCAGACAGCAGCCTTGTAGCACTGGCCCCAATTGCCTCAAAGTTTCTGGACTGGGCAGACATAGACCCTGTCGATAACTATGTCCGGTATGACTCTCTCACTTTCAATGCGGCTGGTGTGTATTACCAAACCAGCAAGCGTGTCAGAGATCAACTCGAGGCGACCCAGTTTAACCGCCCCGTTTTAGTCACTTTAAGTGCAGACGACAGTGCCCTTGATTCTCAAGCGATCCTTGGTCTCTTTGAATCACGCTTCACACACCCTGATAGCAAACTGATCTGGTACAGCAACGAGTCTGACAGCCGTGACTCACGCGTCAATCAACTGAACTCCAGACTGCCGAAACATAAGATCAGCAATATTTCACACATGGCCCCTTTATTTGCACCGGATAATACCCATTATGGAATCAATGGGGCTTATCGAATGTGTAACAATGGTGAAGACGGATTGGAAGCAGACTGCCGCAATGAAGAAGATGTCTGGTATTCCGCTTTTGGTTATACAGAAGAAGGAAAGCTTCATGCCCGGCTGACCTGGAATCCATACTTTGAGGAGCTGGCTTCAGAGTTGAAACAAATCACAAGGTAACGGCTCACTGGTCTGAGTAAACGAGAATAAATTAATCTGCTGCCGGACCGAAAAGCAGACTCGCCTAAAATCTAAATATACGACTAAAACAGTCTTTAACTCTGTTTGTATCATTCAACTCTATCCAGAACACCGCACTCCAATAAAAATACAGTCATACATTCACTTTATTCTCATCGGCTGACTATAGGTCCGGAACATTCTCCTACACTTTACCTTTCATGCTGACTGTTACCTCCACAGGCAAAACCATGAAAAAGATCCACAAACGTCTATCTCCCTGGCTCCCCTTACTGATAACAATGCTGTTTTTTTCCTCGACCAATCAGGCACTGGATATCAAACCTAAAGCAACACTGGGTTCCATCCAAAAAGTGACTGTTCAGTCAGACCAGAAACAGAGCGCTCCAGTCACACTGGCTAAGACCCTGCCCCCTTCCGTTGGCCTGTCTTTCTGCCCGAAAAATACAGGCATCAAAAACCATCTCTGTCTGACCTGGCTAAACAAAAACCGGCAGATTGAAATGGCGTACAGTGCCGCCCCTGTCAGTAAACCCGAAGAGCTAACGGGAGCATTCAAGACGCTACCACCCGCTTTCAAGGAGCACGATAAAATACCAGAAACTTTACTGGGGGTTGCCGCAACGCCCTATAAAGGCGGCTTTGTTCTGGCTTATCTGACGGGAAAAGATAAAACGGGAGATCTTCCAGACCTGAGCCACTATGACCCTCAAAGAGTCGAAGTTTTAAAGGCCTCTGTGGCTGACAGTCATCTCTATCTGGCTATTGCCATATTGAAACAAAGTGGCAAATAATACAAATGGTCCATCAGCCGATCCAGTAAAGTGGATACCGATGCCTCCGGAGACATTATTGCAGGAACACCATCAGTGGCGGTTATCGGTGACAGAATCAACCTGGCATACAGCACTTATTCACACGACAGTGAACAGCCAACCAGTGAAGTGATTGAAATAAGCGATGTCTCTCAAATAGGCAGGAATCAGCATATTTCTGGTTTGAGTGTCTCTCACCCAATAGAGACTGCGCCAGCACCTCAGTTGCTGAATATTCCAGAGAATACTTTTAATTATGCGGCCTATGCTGATGCCAGCAGTCAAAAGATGAAAATTTCACTGCAAACCAAGCCTCAAGCCCAATTTAACGACTCCTCGATACCTGAACCTGTTATCCCGGCATCCTGGCTCTACCATTTTAATCAGATCGATATGCAAGAGGCTTATCTGGTCACTCTTCTGATGACGGATACCCAGGGAAAGAATCTTCTGTTCTCACTGTATCCAGATATTTTTGATGGACAGGAAGGGTGGAGCAGTATCAGGAAACTGACTACGGGTTCCGTTGCCATCAGCTCTTCAGAAGCTGTTTTTCCCGGAGAACAGCCGGCCATCATTATGCCCGGACTGAACCTGAACGATTTCACGCTTTCGCTGCAGGTTTTCTCTATCACGGAAGAAGAAATTCAATCAACCCAAGTTTAAAAATCCTGCAAACTGGCCCACTGTTGAGATGACAGAAGGCTTTTGTTGGGATGAGAAAGCTTTAAAAAAGGAAGCTAAAGCTAACAAGTCAACTTTTTATTCCAGTGAATCAGACAGCGATGACTCAGGAGTTTCGTCCAGATAAGACGACTTGCACTCCTCTCTAAGCCACTCAGCAAACTTCTGTGCAGCCCCATGATTTATGGATCTCTGGGGCATAACCAGAAAATAAGAAAACGACGATGCTAGTTCAATATCAAACAGCTTGACCAGGCTTCCCTGCTCAAGTTCCTTTTGTACCAGTGACGCCCTGCCAAGAGCAATGCCTTGTCCGTCCTTCGCTGCTTCAAGCAACAAACTGGCATCTGAAATCTGGACACCATAACGAACCTCTAGGAGCCTGACCGAGAATAGGTTATTCAGATATCCAAAATCACAAAATGAGCAAAAAACATCCATATCTCCGACGTGATTTGCTCATTTTTACAGATTGGCAGCCTTTTACCGCCTTTATGCT
>NZ_JBPCXO010000065.1:0-21115 GCF_051008435.1 Endozoicomonas sp.
GCGTAGTGAGGGTGTTGCACACATGTCTGATCCTTCAGAAATTTTGATCCTTACAAATCAATCGTCTCCTGAAGGCTATTTCTGTTGCAACCCCTCACTTTTCATCAGCCAACCTGTAAAAGCCCCACAAATCTATAAACCTGTAGCGGGTGCTAAAACAATAAAAACTCAATGGCACTTACCAGACAGCAATTCCAACAGCCCCTTCTTCAAGTCCACCAAAAGAACCCACTGACCGAAGACTGCCATTTTTTCTATCTATGGCGTATCCGGTCACAGTACCGGCAGTGGCATTCACGTTATAGAGATAACGAGCATCATATGTGATAGCGAGATCGACAGGAGATTCATCCGTTTCAGCCGTAATACCATCACTATCAAGCAGACTCAGTACACCTGTCCGAGAATCGACTTTATAACCGGTAATGCTGTCGCTCAGGTTATTGGTCGCATAGCTATAAGGTATGAAACGTGATGATGCCATCCAGCAAGTCGCTGTCTGGCCATTCTCTACGGAGGCACTTTGCAGCTTTAGCTCACCATCAGGCAAAATAGCATAAGAAGACACAGCTCCGGCATTGGGAGACGGAATACTGGTCGCATTACCAAAAGCTTCTGCAACTAGCAGGTTGTTTTTAAAGAAACTGAAGCCAAAAGGCACACGACCATTAGATTGAGTTACAGAAGATTCCTGTGCAGGCAACTCATTTTCATCAAGAGGAAAGTAAAGTAATTGATCGCTGGATTTAATCGTCACTAACAACCCACGCCCTCCTGGAACAAATGAAACCTGAGCAGGTGAATCAATAAAACTGGGAGGATTCAAACCAGCAGCATTCAAAGTTCTTTCCGATCCCTCCAGTTTTGACAACTGACAACTTCTACTCACACTAAACCCACTGATATTACCTTCACCACCTGAATTCAAAACATAAAGAAGGTCTCGATTATTGGCAATACTGACTGGAAATGCACCACCTGATGACACCTTACCGACTCGCTTAATACTGTGTTCAGAGAACTTTTTACGATGAATAATAAATGACGTAACCGTATCGTCCCCTGCATTGACTGCAAATAGACAACGGCCATTTCTACTCAGAACCAGAGGATTTTGAGAGCCCAATGCATCATCAAGAGCCCCTTCAGCATTCACCCCACCTAGACCGCCCGTTGAGACTTTATCGATTAAAGCCAGCTTCCCATCTGATTTACGCTCATAAACAATAACTTCATTATCCGTTTGATTATTATTCATGGCATAAACATTACCTGAATAATAAAAGGCACTGGCTTGATGACTGACAACTAGAAAAAATGCAGGCGCAATCAACGCTGATAACTTATTTGCTTTCATTGTGTTTCCTTTTTTTGAGAGACTGACATGACTTCTATACTGTCAGTTACTTAGATTACGCTTATAAAAAGAAAAGAGTTTCAAAAAATAAATTTACTTTTATTACTAGTTCACAAAAAAACAAACAAATTAAAAAACCACAAAAAGCGTCTTAACTTTGTCGAATAATTGCCATCCTGTCACAAAAAAACAAACAGACGATTGTCTACTTAAAGACAGCGTCACTTTGAGTTAAATTTCATTTTCATAAAACAAGATTACTATCGGCTATTCACCATCAATGAAATTAAGCAACAACAGGTACTCAATGAAAAAAATAATCAAAAGCTTTTTTATGCTTTCAGCATTGACTGCCACGAATATCAACGCCCATGATGATCGTTTTAAAAATGTGGTAATAGAACCCGTTAAAATTACCCAGAACGCTTATATGTTCACAGGAGCTGGAGGCAACATTGGCGTTTCTGCCGGCAAGGACGGGCTGTTAATCATCGATGATCAGTTTGCCCCACTGGCAGAAAAAGTAGCAAAAGCACTGGAAGACATTCAATCAGGGCACCCCAGATTCGTCATCAACACCCACTATCATGGTGATCATACAGGCGGCAATGCCCACTTCGGACAGCACGGCACCATCATGGCGCATCACAATGTTTTGAAACGTTTGTCGGCAGACCCCAAAGTCAGCCCGGAGGCACTGCCCGTTATAACCTATGATCAGGGCATTTCCATTCATTACAATGATGACACATTAGATGTTATCCACCTGGGTGCAGGACACACGGATGGTGACAGCATTGTCTTATGGCGGGACAAATCGGTTGTTCATATGGGAGACCTTTTTTTCAGAGACCGTTTCCCTTACGTCGATTTAGACGCCGGTGGAACAGTGAAAGGCTACCGTGATCATGTAGCAACCGTTCTTGGCATGATTAAAAACGATACCAAGATCATACCCGGGCATGGGGCGTTAGCCACTAAGGCGGATTTGATGACTTTCAAACGTATGCTCGACGAATCCATAGACTGGATGCAGAGCAGCATTGATAAAAGAATGACGCTCTCAGAAATCAAAACACAGGGAGTCCCTAAAGAATGGAAAGATTGGGGCTGGCAGTTTATCTCCGAAGACCGCTGGATTGATACCTTGTATCAGGATCTGAGTTAGCCCGCTCAACATGACAAAGTCAGGACTCCTCTTGCCAAGCTGAGTTCTGATTTTCCATCTGCCCTTCTTCACAGATATCTTGTATCCGTTACTTTGAACTAACACACAGGGAACATCCGCAACCCCTTCCTTCCGTACTTTTCCCACCTCATGTCTACAGAAGGATAAAGTAGTTAAATTATTAAATATTTGTGACAGCGAATCTTTTCCTGACTCTACTCGTACCTCAACAGTGAAAGCAGTTGCTTTCAACAAAAACAGAAAGGACAACGAGAAGATATTAATCGCCTGGAATGTAGAGAATCTACAGCCAGCAAAATAAAGGAATTATCTAATGGATTTGCTCTTTAACCTTACCAATTTGAAGTCACTTATTACTTTCGTACACCTTTCAGGACTCGCTTTTGGAATCGGTGGCGCCTGGGTTCTGGATGGCTTTCTGGTCAGCTTTCTGGTCAAAAACAGTCGAAAGGATATGACACCGGAAAAATATCAAACCATTGAGTTCGTCTCAAAATTTGTTCTGGTCGGCATCCTCTTGCTCTGGTTCTCAGAACTCGCATTTCTTGCTTATTACTATTTATGGGCTCCTGAAAGCCTGGGCAACGAAAAAATCTGGGCGAAAGTATTTATTGTTTCTGTTCTCAGTATTAATGGGTACTTCGTACACTCGGTTATTCTTCCAAAATTAAAAACCTGCGTTGGCAAAGCCGTCAATGAAACCTTGTCGAGGGCTGAGCTGAAGCAATTAACAATCATCGGTTCTGTATCGTTCACTTCCTGGCTGTTCCCAGTCATTCTGGGTGTTACAAAAACGCTGAACTTTACTGTTCCAGCCTTGCACATTATTGCTTTCTATCTGTTATCACTGCTTGTTGCAGTAACCATGGCCAACCTGCTTACTTGCAAGATTTTCTCCTGCCCAACTCAGTCACCCGCAAGGAGTCACTGCACCTGATTGGCTTTCAGTCACTGATAGCGGATATTGAAACACAGTAGAAGGACACTGACCTCTCTATGCAAAAACGGCTTCTGAGAGGTCAGAATGGTTAGAATGCTTGCCAGGCAGTGACCAGATTAAACTTCCAGATTGAAAGTAACCGGCCCGTCATTCAACAGAGAGACTTTCATATCAGCACCAAAACGTCCTGTTGCTACCTTGTGATGAAGAGAATCAGCACGCTCAACAAAGTAGTCATACATCTTTTCACCGTGTTCAGGTGGAGCACCGGAGCTGAAACTGGGACGAAGTCCTTTACGGGTATCAGCAACCAGTGTGAACTGAGAAACCACCAGCAAACCGCCTCCGGTATCTTTCAGCCCCAGGTTCATTTTACCGTCTTGATCACTAAACACCCGGTACTTAAGGACTTTGTCCAGCAGCTTGTCCGCTTTTGCCTGATCATCGTTTTTTTCTACGCCCAGCAAGAGCAGCAAGCCTTCTTCGATCTCGCCCACGGTTTCGCCGTCTACTTTAACATTGGCAAACTGAACACGCTGGATCAATCCACGCATTGGTTATCTTACTCCAGAAAGGTATTTGAGAATTTAGCCCCAGATGGACATCATGAGGCCAAACAGCCATGAGCGAATTATGCAGCTCACTTCGAAACATGCAAATGGCGAAAAGAGCCTGATAAAGCTGCATTTTCATAGTAAAAGCAATTAACGATAAGAGTCAGCAATCAACCAAAGTTGATTGCCAGCTTGTCGGTAGCTATCACCAGGGCATCGACGATACCCGGCTCTGAGGAGGCATGACCCGCCTCCCTGATAACCTGCAGCTCAGCTTCAGTCCAGTGATCTGCAAGCACCTGAGCGTTGTCCAAAGGGCAGATCATATCGTATCGCCCATGGATAATAACGCCGGGAATCTGATCGATGTACTTCATGTCCCGAATAATCTGATTGGGCTCAATAAAGCTGTCATTCATAAAGAAATGAGCTTCGATTCGGGAAATAGCCAGTGCACTGTGGGGTTCGCTGCAAAACTCTTCAACATCCGGGCATGGTTTCAATGTGCTGATCCGCCCTTCCCACAACGCCCAGTGTTTGGCTGCGCTCATCCGGGCCAACTCATTATCACCCGTCAAGCGGCGATAGTAAGCCTGCAACATATTATCGCGTTCACTTTCAGGAATAATTTCTTCAAAGTGCTTCCAATGATCCGGAAAGACTCTCCCTGCACCACGTTCACTGTATAACCAGTCAAAGTCCTTTTGCCGTGACAGAAATATACCCCTGAGCACCATAGCCATCACTCGTTTAGGATGGGCCTGAGCATAGAGCAATGAAAGGGTAGAACCCCAGGAGCCTCCAAAAAGTATCCATTTATTAATACCCAAGTGCTCCCGAATCTGCTCCATATCAGCAATCAGATTCTGGGTAGTATTCCCTTCCAGTTCAGCATGAGGAACAGAGCGACCACAGCCTCGCTGGTCAAAAAGGATTATTCGAAATTTCTCAGGATCAAAAAAACGACGCGCTTTTTCTGAAGTACCCGCCCCAGGGCCCCCATGGACAAACAACACAGGAATACCGTCAGGACTCCCGCACTCTTCCACATAAACATGATGTACAGCATCCACAGCCAGTTTGAAGACAGAATACGGCTTTATAGCAGGGTAAAGCGTGCGCATGAACCTTCCTTCAGAAGTCACTGAATCAAGTGAAGTCAGTCAGCTGAGCAAACAGAGTGTCTGATCCACCTCCTGAACCCCTAACTCTCTACATTACTCTTAAAAACCAAGGTTTTCCAAGAATTGTCATGGGTTAGAAAACTGAAGGAACTTTTATGTCTGTGACCTATCAAAGTTCTCAAACCAGTCAGGACGACAAGGAGCGTACCTGCATACCGATGAAACAACGAGCAGGAACTCATGAAATTGTCATTAATTAACCAACCCGTTCATTCGCTGATCAGTGCTTTAGTCCTATGCATAGCCACGGGGTTAGCTCATACCTCTGAAATAGCACCGCTATTACCAGCCAGCTCTAACGAACTGCAGAGCTATCTCTCCAGCCACAGCTATAAAACACCTGAGAGCTGTCCCAAAAGTGCTGATCAGGGGAGTTGCTGGGCCCGCTCTATTATGAGAGTTCTCAGCGATCAGCAGCTCAGACAACTTTATAATCAGGTTTCAGAGCACCTCAAATATTCGAAGGATCAACCCATCAATGCTGCAGCACTCCATCTCTATCTGGAAAGCTATAGCGCAGAAACCCCTGATGGGGCCACTCCCGGTATTCCCATCAACAATCTCAATATACAACTGGCCATTCTGCTCCAGAAAAAGCTTCTGACAGTGACACTGTTACCTGACGGACTGATTGCAACTCAAACATTGACTGGTTTTGAAGATGGCAGCTATGAAGTTGAAGAAAATGTAATTTCGCTGTCAGAAGAGCCTGAAGCCTTGTTCATGGCCATTCTCTCAGTCGATATAAGCCTTCTATTGACGCCTGGTGTTGATAACGCTCCCGGTCATGTACAGCCCATTCTCTTCAATCTACAGCCACATCAGACACCCGAGGAAGTGCAACTTAAAAACTCATTGGATTCAATTCTAAATCGACCTGCCAGAGTCATGGATATCTTTGCTGCCAGCAGTGGCGATATCCCTTCTTACTTTTTCTCAGCTCTCCGATTCGGAGCCACCGAACTCACTGAACTGAGGAGAGAAAGGAAAAAGCGTGAAGAAGTAGCAGCTAAAGCCAAATTAGAAAAAGACGCGAAAGTGCAAAGAGACAAGGCAGCTGAGGAATACCACCAGGGCGACAGAGCTCGTTTCTGCAAAAACTGTGCAAAGAGTGCTGCCAAACTGGGCATTATCGGTGCTGCCTCTGCTGTCACCTATCAGAAGTGGGAAACCGTCAAAAGCTATGCCCTGAGTTTCTGGAATAGAATGGCAAAACCACTAGGCAGCTATATGGCGACCCTTCCCAAGAAAGCCCAAGAATCATGGACACATTACTACCCCAAGGTAAGCAATGCTCTAGCTCAATGGACAAAAAAGAGCAGTAGCAGCAATCCAACCCAGGGCTTTCCCCATCAAATGCTAACCGCTGTCAATGCTATTCGTTCCAAGCCGCAAGTTTGTGGCAGCACCCCTATGCCCGCTGTAGGAAGACTAAGCTGGGATCATTCCCTGGAGGCGGCCGCTTTCACGCATTCAACGGATATGGCAAGCAGAGACTTTATGGATCACACAGGTACAGATGGAAGCTCTCCTGGCGATCGAGTGACATCCCATGGTTATAACTGGTCTGTTTACGCAGAAAATGTTGCAGCAGGTCAAGCCAATGTCGATGCCGTCCTTAAGTCTTGGATGACCAGTGAAGGTCATTGCAAAAATATCATGAGTCCAGATGTGATCCAGATGGGGGCAAGTTTTGTTGAGGAAGCTTATAGCGAATACGGGATATATTGGACTCAGGTGTTTGCCACACCAAAATTCTAATAGTCTGATCAGAAATAAAGACGGGTAAGGTTTTTAACCGGGGAACTAGAGTCCCCGGTTAGAGCAGCCACTCAATTACTTATTGCGGCCAGCACGCTTACGATCATTCTCTTTCAGGAACTTCTTACGAATACGAATGTGGTTAGGTGTTACTTCAACCAGTTCGTCGTCGTCAATGAATTCCAGAGCCTGCTCCAGAGAGTGCTTAACGTGAGGAGTTAGCTGAATATTTTCATCGGTGCCGGAAGCACGTACGTTAGTCAGCTGCTTACCCTTGATAGGGTTAACCACGAGGTCGTTATCACGGTTATGAAGACCAATAACCTGACCTTCATAAACATCAACGTTGGGTGGCAGGAATAAGCGACCACGATCCTGAAGATTCCACAGTGAGTAACCCAGAACCTTACCATTCACCATGGAAATCAGTACACCGTTCTGACGGTGACTGACAGAACCATCTTTCACTTCACCATAGTGATCAAAGACATTCGTCAGAATACCGCTACCTGATGTCATGGTCAGGAACTGAGAACGGAAACCGATCAGGCCACGGGCAGGCATCGTAAACTCAAGACGAATACGACCCTTACCATCTGGAACCATGTTGGTCAGCTCTGCTTTACGCAGACCCATCTCTTCCATCAATGAACCCTGATGCTGTTCTTCAACATCAATCACTACGTGCTCAAAGGGTTCGTGCAAAACACCATCAATTTCACGAACCACTACTTCAGGACGGGAAACACCCATCTCAAAGCCTTCACGACGCATGGTTTCAATCAGTACTGACAGATGCAACTCACCACGACCGGAAACCTTGAACTTGTCCGCATCGTCGCCCTGTACAACACGCAAGGCTACGTTGTGCAGCAGTTCACGCTCCAGACGATCCTTGATATTACGGGAAGTGACGAACTTGCCATCCTGACCTGCAAAAGGCGAGTCATTTACCTGGAAGGTCATGCTAACGGTAGGCTCATCAACCGTCAGTGGCGTCAGAGCTTCAACATTGGAAGGATCGCACAGGGTGTCAGAGATATTCAGCTTGTCGATACCGGTTACGCAAACGATATCACCCGCACGGGCTTCTTCAACGTCAACACGCTCCAGACCCAGGTGACCCATCACCTTGAGAATCTTGGCATTACGTTCTTTACCGTCAGCACCAATCAGTCGAATCGGTGTTGAAGGCTTGAGTACGCCACGGGTGATACGACCAATACCGATGACACCCAGGAAGCTGCTGTAATCCAGGGCAGAGATCTGCATCTGGAAAGGGGCATCAACATCAACCTTTGGAGAAGGGACATTATTGACGATCATTTCAAACAGTGGCGTCATGTCTTCAGCCATGTTTTCAGGATCATCACCGGCAATACCGTTCAGTGCAGAAGCGTAAATAACCGGAAAGTCCAGCTGCTCTTCGGTTGCACCCAGGCGATCAAACAGATCAAAGACTTCATCCATGACCCAGTCAGGACGGGCACCAGGACGGTCGACCTTGTTGATAACAACAATGGGGCGCAGACCTTGTTCAAAAGCCTTCTGGGTTACAAAGCGGGTCTGAGGCATAGGGCCATCAACCGCATCAACCAGCAGCAGAACCGAGTCCACCATCGACATAACACGTTCTACTTCACCACCGAAGTCGGCGTGTCCTGGAGTGTCCACAATATTAATGTGGTAGTCCTGCCAGTTGATCGCAGTGTTCTTGGCCAGGATAGTAATACCCCGTTCCTTTTCCTGGTCATTGGAATCCATGATGCGTTCTGCACCTTGATCCTTACGACCCAGAGTTCCGGACTGCTGCAGCAGCTTGTCAACCAGGGTCGTTTTACCATGGTCAACGTGGGCGATGATGGCAATATTGCGTAACTTTTCTATCACTGTCTTTCTCTCTTGAAATCTCTCAGGAGCGGTGCATCACAGCCGCGACCTTGTCCACTACTACATTCGCCAGCCTGGCGTAGGTGGTACAAAATGTCTGATCCTTAATCAAATACTGAACATCCTGCTCATAACGAGCCAGATGATGTAAGTTTCTGAGCCTTAACTCTTCTTTCAGAGAACTCCGGCTAAAGCGCATATCGGCAATGTCTATCAGCCCAAGAGTCCCATCGGGCAATTTCAGAATATTGCCCATGTGCAAGGAACGGAAATAGATCCCCTGCTCATGCAAATGAGCAATATATTGAGCTACCTGCTCGGCCAGAAGGCGGGTTTCACCCTCGTCCAGAGCTGGAAAAACCTGCCTGAGTGTTTGCCCCGGCAGAGGCTGATAATGCACAGCGGTATTCTTATAACGTTCCAGACGGTAGCACTCAATGATGTCAACAGTTTGAATGCCTCTTGCAATAAGCTCTGAAGCATTTCTGGCAAACCGGACAGAATACGGCCTCAGCCAGGCAGAACTGATTGTGCTTTTAACCCGAAAGAGCTTTAGAAAAGTCTTATCCTTCAGTTTTAGGACCTTATAGCCAAAATGGTCCTGCTCAATCACCTCAGCACCTTCGGTCAGCGCCTTATAAGCCGTGGAAGATAACCGCTGCATACCACTCATCTGTGTTGAATACTCAATATTACCGAGAAATTTTCCCCGCATTATCACCGGATAAATGACGAAAAATTGCACTCATACACTTTGGTTTTAGCCTAACTCAATGCTATTGAGCCATACTTGGATCACCAGTTTAATAGACCACCAAAACCCAAATTTCAGCTCAACTCTACTCATGAAAATAGCTATTGAACCCGCATAAGCTGAATTTTCATGGTAAAAAAAGGCGGCCAATCATACCCTATACCGAACAGAAAGTACCCATGAAGCTATGCTAAAATCGACTTTTGCAGTAAAAACCATGGTTTTCAGGGTTGTATCCATTGAGCCTGCAGCCAGATTCATCCAGAATAGCCTCTCATTTTCAACTGATTACAATGGCCATGTCAGAACAAGCCAAGGCGGGAAGCCTGCAGATCTACCTGCGCCTTCTCAGCTATGTAAAGCCCTACATGGGCTTTTTTGCCCTTAGCCTGCTGGGCTATGTGATGTTTGCGCTCAGTCAGCCTGCATTTGCCCGTTTGCTGGAATACTTTGTTGAAGCCCTTGAGGGCGGCTTTGCCACCATCAACAAGGATCTGGGAGGCATACTCCCTGCTTCCATCATGACCTCCGTTGCCCTGATTCCTCTGGTCATGCTGTTTATTGCCATATTCAGAGGCATTGGCTCATTTCTGGGTAACTTTTTCCTGGCTAAAGTCTCCTTATCCGTGGTTCATGACCTGCGCTGCCTGATGTTCAATCGAATGATTCAGCTGCCTAACAATTACTTTGACAACAACAATTCAGGTCATCTGATTGCCAGAATCACCTACAACGTCGGTATGGTCACCACCGCCGCCACAGATGCGGTCAAGGTCGTTGTCAGAGAAGGTTTGACGGTCGTTTTTCTGTTCGGTTATCTGATCCTGACCAACTGGAAACTCACTCTGGTATTTATCGGAGTGGCCCCCCTTATTGCCCTGGTGGTCAGTACTGCCAGCAAGCGCTTCCGTAAATTGAGTTCCAAGATCCAGACATCGATGGGGGATCTGACCCACGTCAGCTCCGAATCCATCAACGGCTATCGTGTCGTTCGAGGCTTTGGTGGCGAGAACTATGAAAACAACCGCTTCTTCACCGCCAGTGATCGCAATACCCGTCAGGGATTGAAAATGGTCAAGGCCTCTGCGGTGCATACGCCCACTCTGCAATTTCTGGTAAACAGTGCCTTGGCAGTTCTGTTCTTCCTGGTACTGTGGCTCAAAGGAGATGCCACGACGGCTTCTCTGGTCAGTTTTGTCACCGCTGCAGCGCTATTGCCCAAGCCCATTCGCCAGCTGAGCGAAGTTAATGCCAATATCCAAAAAGGTATTGCAGCGGCAGAAAGCATTTTTGAAATGGCTGACCAACCTCGCGAGCCCGACAATGGCACCTTTGAGAAGAAGCGGGTTGAAGGCAAGCTGGAGTTTCGTCACCTGGTTTTCCAATACCAGAATGCTGACAAGCCGACTCTCAACAATATTAACTTCACGGTCAACCCGGGCGAGACCATTGCCCTGGTAGGTCGCTCCGGCTCAGGTAAAACGACACTGGCTAACCTGGTTCCTCGCTTTTATCCCATCGAACAGGGTGAAATCCTTCTGGATGACACGCCCATTGATGAATACGGTCTGAAGAATCTCCGTAGCCATATTGCCCTGGTCGATCAGAATGTCTCTCTGTTCAATGACACCGTCGCTCGCAATATTGCCTATGGCGACCTGCGAGCCAAGGACGATTCTGACATCCACCTGGCCGCCGAAGCCGCCCATGCCAATGAATTTATCAAGAATATGCCCAAGGGCATGGATACTATGGTGGGAGAAGATGGCGTTCTGCTCTCAGGTGGTCAGCGTCAGCGGCTGGCAATAGCCAGAGCTATTTTGAAAGACGCTCCCATTCTCATCCTCGACGAGGCTACTTCGGCCCTGGATACCGAATCGGAGCGTCATATTCAGGCGGCGCTGGATGAAGTCATGAAAAACAGAACAACCCTGGTCATTGCTCACCGACTCTCCACCATTGAAAATGCTGACCGTATTATTGTGATGGATCAAGGCGAGATTGTAGAGAGCGGCACCCATGCCGAACTGCTGGCCCAAGAAGGCCAGTACGCCAAACTGCACCAGATGCAGTTCCAGGAAGAGCAACAAGAAGCCACAGAGGTAAAACCTCTGGATTCTTACAAACCAGCACAGAGCTGAACTCTTTGAAAAAGCTGAGGTCTTACCATAATTACCCCTCAGAACGTTTTCATGGTAAACCTAGTAGCCAGGCCCATAATGCTTGTCGACATTATTTGGTGTAAAAACATTTTGCTTTGCTGTTTATCCTATTCGAGGATGGCTCAAAATATTTTTCTTCGCTCATGGCTGTTTTCGCTCATGGCTGTTTTCGCTCATGGCTGTTTTAGATACCCAAGTGGAAAAGACTGAATGAAACTGACTCTGCCACGATTTGATCAAGCCAGGGTTCTGGTGATTGGCGATGTCATGCTGGATCGCTACTGGCATGGCGGCACTTCCAGAATATCCCCTGAAGCGCCTGTACCTGTCGTTCGCGTCAACCAGATAGAAGACCGCCCCGGCGGTGCTGGCAACGTAGCCCTGAATATTGCCTCTCTGGGCGCGCCTGCCTGGCTGATAGCCGCCACGGGTAATGATGAAGCCGCCGATTCTCTGCAGACCCGCCTGGAAGCTGCCGGAGTCTACTGCGACTTTGCCCGACTGGAAGATATTCCTACCATTACCAAACTCAGGGTAATCAGCCAGCATCAGCAGCTGATTCGCCTGGATCATGAAGAAGCTTTCTCCGGTCTGAGCAGCGACATTCTGGAAGAAAAGACAGCAAACCTGCTGGAAAACATTGGGGCCGTTATTCTTTCTGACTACAACAAAGGCACCCTGCAGAATCATCAACAGCTGATTAAGCTGGCTCGAACCCGAGGCATTCCGGTTCTCGTTGACCCTAAAGGCACTGATTTTGAGCGATACCGTGGTGCTACTGTCATCACCCCCAACCTGCAAGAGTTTGAAACAGTCGTCGGCCACTGCAGAGATGAGCAGGAACTGGTGAACAAAGGGCAAAAACTACTGGAAGAGCTCGAGCTGGAAGCGCTGTTAATTACCCGCAGTGAACACGGTATGACCTTGATTCGCAAAGACGAACAGGAAGTGCACCTGCCTGCTCGAGCTCGCGAAGTTTTTGATGTGACCGGAGCGGGAGATACCGTTATTTCTACTCTGGCCACTGCACTGGCGGCAGGAGCTGAGTTACCAAAAGCAGCCGCACTGGCGAATATCGCTGCAGGCATTGTGGTGGCAAAACTGGGTACCGCTACCGCCAGCATGCCGGAGCTGCGTCGGGAAGTTAACCAGGAGTTGGGAGTAGAGCGTGGTGTCGTCACTCCTGATCAACTCAGGATTGCTCTTGAAGATGCTCGAGCCCATGGAGAAAAGGTGGTCTTTACCAATGGCTGCTTCGACATCATTCATGCCGGCCATGTCGGTTACCTGGAACAAGCTCGCCAACAGGGCGATAGACTGGTTCTGGCCATCAACAGCGATGCCTCTGTCAAACGCTTAAAAGGTGAAGGCCGTCCGATTAATTCAGAAGATCGTCGTATGGCCGTTCTGGCCGGCCTGGAAGCCGTGGACTGGGTGGTCTGCTTTGAAGAAGACACCCCCGAAGAGCTGCTCAGAATGGTCAAACCTGATGTACTGGCAAAGGGCGGTGATTACACCATTGATGAAGTGGTTGGTGCTCCCATCGTTTACGAATACGGTGGTGAGGTGAAGGTTCTGGCCTTCCTGGATAACTGCTCAACAACCGCCATTGTTGAAAAAATCCTCAAGGACAAGACGTCCGAAGAAACAGCCTGACCTCACTCTGAGCGGGTGAAAGTTAACACTTTTGCCCGCTTTCTCTTCCCAAGTAACCCTCCCGACCTTATTCTGCAACCTTCTCTTTTCATCTTCAGGAGTCCGGCATGATCATTGATCACATTGGTTTCGCAGTTGCCCATTATGAACAGAGCAAGGACTTTTATTGCAAAGTTCTGGCGCCATTGGGCATTGAGCTGGTCATGGAAGTGAATGGCTGGGCAGGGTTGGGCGCTCATCAAAAGCCTGAACTCTGGTTTGGAGAAGGAGAAGCTCCCCAGAACCCTATGCACCTGGCTCTCATTGCCCCTAATCGTGCAGCTGTGGATAAGTTTTATGAGCTGGCGATCGCCTCGGGTGCTGTGGATAACGGCGCTCCAGGTATCCGGGAAATCTATCACCCAGACTACTACGGTGCATTTGTTATAGACCTTAACGGTCATAATCTGGAAGCTGTCTGTCACGCTCCAGAGTCATAATCTGGCCAGATTTTGTCAACTTTTCGACACTCAGCTGCTCTCTTACGTAAAACACAAGGGTGACCATAAACCAGGAACACGGCCTCTATAATTAGCTGAAAGCACTCAAAGATTCAGGGATAGAGTAATGGGTATTATCAACGGTGGAAAGATTCCAATCAGTCCAACATGGTCTGAACATGGTCAACAGAAAGTTGATAAACCCCAGGGACGTCACAGGGGAGCTTCAGTAGCTTCCATCGAAGATACGGTTCCCCAACAGGGAAAGGGCAAGAAGCTGCCGAAAAAAAGCATCTTCTCCCGTAACGTGAGCAATCCTGAAAAAGCGGCAGCAAAAAAAGCCAAAGCTACAGAGAAAAAAGCCGTAAAAGAATTCACAGCGGCTCTGAATGATGTCAAAAAAGCAGCAAACAAAAAGAGCAGTACCCGTGAGTCGATTTTAAAAGTTGTATCTCAACACGCCAAAAACCCTGGTGAGCTTGAAGACCTGTTGGCTAACCTCACCAGGACGTCCGGAAAATCAGCCAGTAAACCTCATGTTCAACAGGCCTTTCGAGAAGCAGGTATTTCCATGATGGTGTTGAGTGCTCGGTATGAGGCACATCAACCCTTGAAGCATGCTTCAGATAATGGTCAGTCTTTCAGGGAAGGACTGGATAAAAGTATGGATCAGTTGAAGGCTCAGCGTGACGAACTCAGTTATTCTATTTTTCCCAATTCCATCAAAGACCAGCTAAAATCTTATCCTGCGCTGACCGATTGCCTGATTGTAGAGCTCCCCACTTCACTAGGATACTCCCCTTCAGGCAGTCACTATCCTGTCGTTCAAGCCCAGACTCTTCTCACCTGCCAATGCTTTGAACAAGCCCGTCAAATTAAGAAAGATGTGGAAAAGGCCCTGGAAAATCCTCAACTCCCCCCCGAAACAAGGGGCAAGCTTGAGAGCACAATGAAAGAAGTTCAGGAGATTCTGGAAGCCACGCCAGAAGATCTCAGAAGTCTTGAGCTAAGTTATTCCATTAAAGGAGAAGGCACCTTCCTGAGTGCTGAATACCGACAGGACATAGAGAAAAGAAGTCACATGGAGCCGCTTAGAAGAGGCTCATTCAGTAAAGAGCAAATTTCCAGTCGACGCCAATCCCTCAGCCAGCCCAGACCGGTTCAGGAAGAGACTGTACAGACTCCAAAGAAACCTTTGAACCGCCCAACCAGAGCTGCACCCGCTATTCCCTTCGAAGCGTCTCTTGCAGCGCTGAAAAAAGAGAAGTCAGACCTGACTGCCGAGGCGGAATCATTACAGGGCTATCTGAAACAATTGCAGTCTTACAGTAAATCATCCGATTTAGTCAATCTCCTCGGCGCTGAATTTTCTGCACACAAAGATCAAGGATGGAGCTTTCAAGATTACTCAAGTATGTGTCAGCATGCGGCTGAAGCCATTGTTAACGACTCATCCTTGACGCCTTCTGAAGCCATAGAAGTGGCATACGGTCAATTGGGCACCTCTCGTTAATGATCTCGTTCTTCAGCCCATCCCGGATGGGCTGAAATACCAAATTCATGAATCCTTCACCTGTTCTTCACCTTTCCTTGTTCACTTTGCACAATAAACCCCTTAGAATCCCTTAAACAACACGCTAAAATAGTAAGGTTCACAAGGAAGGGTGTAATGGATTACTTCAAGTACTGTGATATTAAAGACTTAAAACCAAACGGCAGAACCATTTTAGCTCTACAAAAAATAGAAAAACAAACAAGACTTTCATAGACACTGAAGTCTTTGGTAGCAACTGTCCCTCTCTACAAAATATTCATAGAGCCCAGCCCAAAGCACAAGGAAGTCTACGACGCTCTAACTTATGACTGGAATGAGTTTGAGAAAGTGATGACAAAGGTTGATGCTCTTAGCAGAAGAAAGATAGGAGACATAGCCAGTATGGAAGCCATGAATCCTCATGATTTTAAAAACCGACAGTTTTGGAAATGCGTAGTCAATGCAACTCGTTAAAATATTATCAGCAATATTTTTATTGGCACTGAGCTTTACAGTAAAAGCCTATGAAAGGCAGTGCAATAAAGAAATAATCGACATCCCCAAAGACCACTGGCTTTTCACAGAGAGCAAGGATACGCAGAGAAATACCCTCTTGTATTTGAGCCTTAACAATGGATATGAATGCGATAGGGAAAGCTTAAAAGAAGAACTGTTCAAGCAAATCGAGAATGCGGGTAGAACAGGCAACAACCAACCTCTTGAGCAAGCAATACAGTTGACGGCATCCATAGTCAGCAATAATGAAGAACAACGAAAAAAAATAATATCGTTAGTAGGAATAGAAAAGCTCGAAAATTTAACTAATGAATTGCCTGATTCCTTCAATATTTTTTCAACCTTTGAGCATTATAACCTTGTGGTTCAACCTACAGAGCATACTCAAAAGACGAAAGATTAGCCCGGACATTTCATAAACATGCTCCCAACTCTCGCTTACCCCTTTGTGCCTCAGGAAAGTTTGTCTCGGTCGACCGTACGGCGCTCCCTCACCTAATTCCCTGTGACAACAAGATTCTGCGCGATAGCCGGGGCAGTTTATGAAACATCCGGGTTAGCGCCTAAAACCCAATAGTTTAGATATTAATCTATGCATCTGAAAGCATCCGTTCCTCAACCTGAAGGCATCACTATGGACGACGAAGGTAATATTTACATTGTCAGTGAGCCGAATCTTTTCTATCGATTTATCAAAGCCCGTTCAGGATGACTTAGATTCTGAGGGCAAAATCTGAATGGTGTAACCGTCCGGATCCATCAAGGTTTTACCCTGCTCATATTGACCCATTGTAGGATTTGCTGTGCGCTTTTCTGTGTCCGAAGACAAATCAATGTCTCCCTCTAGCGTCAGACCAAGAAATCCGCTTTCTGTTCGTACCTGATATCGAAAGCCTTTCTGACTTTCAGTGCCATGGATGTGTTGTAACTCCAACAGAGTGTAGGGCCTTTGCCAGAGCCATTCCCGTATCTCAACGGCATCGACATCATCCAGAGGCGCTGGCTCTTCCAGCCCTGACAGAAAATAAAGCGTCATATTACGATCAGGAACTTCTTGTCTGGAAACCAGACGCAAGCCTATCTGCTCATAAAAAGTAAGGCTGGCATCGATGTCACGGCTTCTCAATGTTGAAAGATTCAGACAAGCCGAATACCAGACAGATGCCTTCAAATCATCTAATAGGGCTGGTGTATTTTTCTTAAAGGTCTGCTGAATCAATTCTATCCAGTAACCATCAGGATCCTGAAGATGGCACAGAAAGGCTACGTCAGGCACTTCAAAAGACTCACCGACAGAGGACACACCAGAGTCGATCAGAGATTGCCTGGCTCTTTGCAAATCAACAACAGAGATTGAAAACTTCCAGTACCCTTCTGTACGACTGGGTTGAGAGGCCACCTCTGGCTTTACGCCCTGGCGGCAAACCAGTTCCAAAAGAGCCCCCTGAGTTTGCGGATAAGCAAGAAAGCAATGCTCGAAATCGCTCTCCTGAGGGCGAGACAGCAGAGTCATTCCCAAATGTTGACGGTAGAAGGACAGAGATTGATCCAAATTAGAAACCATCAAACGATGATGAGACAGCTTCACTCTGCCCTCCTTAACTGAACAGTCAGAGACTCAGCTCTCAAGATGCTTGATCACTCGGGCACAAGTCTCGGCATTGCTCTTCAAGTGCTTGGGATTAATGGTACCAATCACTGCCGCAGAAGTAGCAGGATGAGAGAATACCAATTCCATACTCTTCTTCACCGGATCTTCCCCTTCCAGACAGGCATGACCACTGGCCAGAGCTTTCTTGATCAAAATGCCTTTGTTGTGCTCCAGTGCATAATCCAGCACCGGCTTCTCAGCCTGTTCCTTCAGGTTATAAGTGACCATGGCAATATCCGATCGTTCCAACGCTAAAATGCCGCCTTCCACCGTTTTGGTCGACATGCCGGAAGCCAGAATCTTGCCTTCCTTTTTCAAGGCTTCCAATACTTCCAGACAACCATAGTGCTCAATGATATTAACGTCATCGCCATTGGAATGAACCAATACCATTTCTATCCGATCGGTATTCAGCCTTTTCAGACTTCTCTCAATACTGAAACGAATATGCTCAGGCGTGAAATCGAAATGCGATTCGCCACCCTCAAACTCTTCGCCCACTTTACTGCAAATAACCCAGTCATCTCTCTGGCCTTTCAGCAAAGGTCCCAGACGTTCTTCACTGCTACCATAAGCTGGAGCCGTGTCCAGCAGATTGATACCCAGAGTCTGGGCCAGCTTCAGCAGTTCAATGGCCTCACGGTCATCTGGAATCTTGAATCCGGACGGATATTTCACCCCTTGATCCCGGCCCAACTTCACCGTTCCGAAGCCTATGGGAGAAACCTGGATATCCGTTCCGGCTATGGTTCTTGTCTCAAGCCTGTAATCAGTCATGTTGATCGGTAAACGCCTCACTCCAGAATGGCTGGCAGATTTCAGGATGCTTTACTTCATTGGGCAGGGCAAAGCCTTCATTGCCGGAAGGTAATAGCTGCTCTCTATTTAAAACCTTCATAACTTCATCGGACAGGTTGGGCGCCAGAGCCAGCTTGGTCGGCCAGGAAACAATACCGTTCTCTGTCTCATGAATAAAAGCAGCATCTGGCCTCAGCAATTTGGTCTGCTTAGGTTCAGCCCGGTTGACAAACAAAGTGGCCCACTGGGCGTCATCCAGATTCACCCATGGCAATAATGCTGCCAGCTCACGACGGGCAACCCTAATCTGTTCTTCCGGTGTACGTTCCATACCGTCTTCTGCAATTTCACCTCCCAAATACCAAACCCAGTTTCCTTCTCCATCAGGATGACTGGTCACCGTCATTCTTGGGACAGGCTTGGTACCCAGGCAGTGAGCAAACAGTGGCTCCGGGTGACGATGACGAACCATGACCATGTGCAAAGGTCGCTTTTGCATCTCAGGCTCAGTGATACCCCAAAGCTTCATCAACGCCTCAGTGCCTTCACCCGCAGTAGTCACAAACTTGCGAGCCTTGATCTGAAGAGTCTTGTCACCGGCTTTATGCTCAATGAAATCTATTTTCTTGCCATCGGTTACGATACGGGTGTTTTCTGACCAGTCTACCTTGAGAATACGGTCTTCCAGACCTTTTACCAGGGCTCTGACCACCGTTCGAATATCCAGCACCACTTCATTTAATTGATAGATTTTGCCCCGAAACCCTTCATGGCGAAAAATATCGGGAAAATCCCCAGCCTTCTTCAGCTGCTCAACCCGGCCACGCAGGGCCTTACTGGCAAAGAATGAGGTCAGTCTGGAGCCTAGATCACCGGGAGACCAGAGGTACTGTGACTGCGAGAGTATATCTGCGCCAGACAGATCCACTTCATCTTCCCCTTTCAGGGCCCTGCGCCAGCGATCCGGCATACCTGCAATACACTCCGCAGCCTTGGTCAGCGTGCCCGTCAGAGTGTACTTGGTTCCGCCATGGACTATCCCCTGGGACTTGATGGTTTGACCACCGCCAAGGGTCGCATTTTCCAGAAGAAGCGCCTTATAGCCTTGCTGATTGAGAGTATTGAACAGCCAGAGACCGGCAATGCCTCCGCCAATCACGACAACATCTGTTTCTATGGTCTGGGTCATATAGAGTGGATCAGAGAGTAAGAGAGGGAAATAGAATGCCTGAAGTATACGCCTCATACCCACTAGACACCAACACCGCCTGCAGCCGTTGAACTTACGCCTTTCAGGGCTGTCCAAACCCTATGATCTGACAGGGATTTTTTGCTCAGGAATCAAGGATATGAATTCGGTAGGAAGTAAGGATACAGGCTCTCCAGACCTATCTGCGGCTAGAAGTACACCGCCTCCGGTTGTGTCAGAGGGCTCTCATGTCCTACCAGAGCCCAAAACACCACTTCATCACTTTTCTGTATCCCCTGTTGAACCTTCAGTAAGACTCTCGTCTACGGTCCCCAAACTTCTGGATGCGAATTTCTATGACGACTGCCAATCTCTGGTAGAGCGTCATTTACACACACCTCAGAATACCACCCCCGTCAGTTGCGGGGAAATCCCCAGACCTCTTCATGGTGCTCAACACCTTACCCGCTCGGCTTGCTGGATTCCTGTACTGATAGCCTGGAGGCAGGAAGCGGGTGACCCCGAAGCCATCCAACTGCCCAAAGAACATATTCCCTGGCTGATGAAAGCGGCCCTGCTCCATGATTCAGGTCGGGAAGGGGAAGGTAAGGACCTGCCCGCCTGGGAAGCAAAAAGCGCTCAACATCTGGAAAACCATCTTCTTGCTTCAGGCTGCCCGTCTGAACTTGCCTCACAGCTGAGTGAAGCGGTCGTTAATAAGAACCGAACTGAAGATTCAGGTAAGGCACGGACAAACCTCTTCGAAAAGCTGCTCCATGATGCAGACTGTCTGGAAATCATTCGTTGTCGAAAAGAATTCGACATAGGCTATCTGGATATTTATCAGGAATTCAAAAGGGATAGCAGAACATTAGACAACATTGTCCAGTTAGCTGACCAGGTTCGCTTGTTAATCAGGCATCAGTATGATCTGGGCTTCAACTCCAGCATTATTCTTGCCCATTCAAACGATTCAAAAAAAGAACTTAAACCAGAAGTCTCCAAATGTAAGGACACACTGGGAAAATACCCCTTTGAATACGCTGACAACGCCCTTCTCTGCCAGGTCTTATGCCTGAAAGAGCTTTGCCCTGAGCTCTATAGGCTGTTGACTAAAGGCCTTGGAGAAGCACCTGAGATTGCTCTCGGTGAACTGAAAGTTCAATACTATCCCAAAGCGATAAAAGCACCGCTTCCCAATCAGATACATGACCCGCAGAGCAATAAGACTTTCTCGGTTACAGGAGGTATTTCTCCCGAAGCTGGCGCACACAGGCTCTTGATGAATCAACTGGCCAGAGCGATGGGCTTTGAAACTCCAGACTGCAAGCTCTATGTACATGACCGTTATGAATGCAGCGTTTTAGAGGAGTCGTTGACATCCTCCCCGCCCTAAAGGACGGGGATTCCTACAGCTAGACGGTCATGCCCGACCGCAAGAATGTTTCTTGCTGCGTTTACGTCACGCAGATGTTCAGCTCCGCACTCTGAACAGACCCAT
>NZ_JBPCXO010000066.1:0-15396 GCF_051008435.1 Endozoicomonas sp.
ACGTTACAGCTCGACCTTAAACCCTACACAAGAGTGGCGTAAGACATACTCCGGTATGCAGCCGTGTTGACGGTGTAGATAAACCCAGAGAATCACTGATTGTCGCAGGTTTTTAGTAGCGGTTAACAATGGCGTATTTCCATACGCCATTGTTTTTCTGAAGAGCGTCCAGAGCGCAGTATTCCTTTTCTTCTTTCTTTCTAAACGCCATAGGGGTTATCGATAGCGTAACGCCAGATACCTTCTTCTTTTCGTAAAACCTCAAGGGCGTTGTATTCCAGCTCTTCTCCAGCCTCATTGGTCATTCTCCAGACCAGTTTTATCAATGCCGTATCACCTTTTTCAATGATGGTTCTATCAACGGGCTTCATGGTAGCTGCCACGGGAATAAAAACTTCCAGTTCTTTGATAATCTGCCTTCTTCCATGAACCGCTACCTGGCCGGCACCAGGATGAAAAACAGCATCCTCTGTGTACAGGTTGGCCAGTGCTTCCATATCCTGTTTGATCAGGGCATCGGCAAATGCCTGGTGGATATCTTCAGGTTTCATGAGTGAGTTCTCTCCCTACTGTTTTGCTCATTGTTGTAGTGATCCAGAACAGCTCTTTTCAGGATCTTGCCTGTAGCGCCTTTAGGCAGCTCCTGCCAGATATCCAAAGTTTTTGGGATTTTGAACCGCGCAATCTGTCCTTCACAAAAATCCTTGATGGCTTCAGAGCAGGTTTCATGGCCCGGTTTTAAAGTCACTACGGCATGAATTCGGTCTCCCCAGTGCGCATCGGGAATACCTACCACGCAGACTTCACTGACGTCAGGGTGTTCAGCCACTACCGCTTCCACTTCTGTTGGATAAACGTTGTAACCGCCGCTTTTCATACGAAATTCCACCCTATCGCCCAGGTAGACATAACCGTTCTCATCCTGTCTGGCAAAATCACCTGTATAGAGCCAGCCATCTTTAACGGTTTCAGCGTACTTTTCTGGCTGGTTCCAGTAGCCTGAAATGGTGAACTCACTGCGAATGACCAGTTCTCCCATCTCTCCTGTGGGAACTTCCAGTCCCTCTTCATCAACGATTCGAATATCGACCCAGGGTAGCGGCTTGCCTGCGGAGTTCAGTATGTCGGGTTGTCCATTAAGGGAGAGCTGATGATCGCAAGGCAGCAGCATGGTAGCCATTCCGGTTAATTCAGTGGTGCCAAACATTTGCAATAGTGGACAGCCAAAAGCGTCCATAGCCTGACGAATCATGGCTGGAGGCATGGGGGAGGCCCCATATCCCAGCAGCTGCATTGAGCTGAGATCAGTATTTTTCAATTCAGGGCTTTCCAGTAGGGAGGCCACCATAGTCGGTACCAGTACAGTCCTGGTGGTCTTTTCACGCTCTATCAGTTGCAGAGCTTTTTCAGCTTGCCATTCACCAACAATGACGCTGGTTGAACCATGAAAGATGTTTCTGAACAAATGCATGACAGGGACATCACCTGCAGGCATCGCATGGAGCCATACATCGTCGTGTGTTGCCCCTTCACAGAGAGAGGTATACAGGATGGAGTTCAGCAATTTCTGATGTTCATAGATGGCTCCTTTGGGCAGTCCTGTGGAGCCCGTTGTGTAACAGAGCATCAGTATTTCAGAGGGAGTCTGAGTAAAAGGACCTGAAGTGAATTCCTGCTGGATCAGAGTTTCATAATCCAGTTCACAGTCGTGTTGTTCACCGAGGCCAATCAGTTTTGGTTGGTGCTTGCTGATGGCCAAAGCTTCTTTCGCCTTGCACATGGCAGCGACAGGAACAATCAGGCAATCCGGTTGAGAGTCGTCAATCAGGTGAGCATTTTCAGGGGCGGACAGGCGAATATTCAAACCAACCCGAACGATTCCTGACTTGGCGCAGGCGATCAGCAGTTCTGCCACTTCGATACAGTCAGGAGCCAGCATCGCCACCCGGCTGTTTTGTGATATCCCCAAGTTTTTAAAGGCATGGGCCAGGGCGTCGGTGCGTTGGTCGAATGTTGCCCAGTTTATGCGACGATCAGATTCTACAAAGGCGTCGTGTTTGCCTCGATTTAGACCATTTCTTTGTGTCAGTTCGCCAAAAGTTAGCATGCTTCTACACCCTGCTCCCTGTGTTTTATTTTTTCAATTGATGTGATGACAGTTCTGCCTGTTGGGTTCGGGTCAGAATGTCCTGCTCACGGCTATCCCCGGAAAGTATTAGAAATACTGCATAAATAGAGCTTTAATGATCGTTCGTTCGGTTTTGATTATGCAGAAGCCTGCTTATTAAGACAAGGGAGAGGGGGAATCACCCTAAACACTTTCGGGCCATGGTGTCCGGTGTTAGGCTTAGCTCAGCTTTTCGACTTAAAGGCTTGGAGGTAAATCAATGAGCTGTCTTTTCTGCAAGATGGTGGAAGGGGAGATCCCCGTCGACAAGGTTTATGAAGACGACGATGTTCTTTCATTTAGGGACATTAATCCCCAAGGGCCTGTCCATATTCAGGTGATTCCCAAGAAGCACATCGCAACCTTGAATGATGCTGGTCCTGAAGATCAGGCGGTGCTGGGGAAAATGGCTCTGGTGGCCAGTCAGATCGCTAAAGAGGAAGGCTTTGCCGAAGACGGCTACAGAACGGTGATGAACTGCAACAGTCATGGCTGTCAGTCGGTTTATCACATTCACCTTCATTTGATTGGTGGTCGTCAGATGAGCTGGCCTCCAGGCTGAGTCAGCCTTTCTCAACGTTCAGGCATGGTTGATTCCTGCACCATGCCTTTTTATTAATACCGGTATTCGATTTCCTGCAGTTTTTTAGTCAGCTCCTGAAAAAGAGGGTTAGGTGTCCAGCTCTGCCATTGTGATTTTTTAAACTGATTAAGATCAAAGGCGATAGTGGGGCAGAAATAACCCGTGTTCAACACATAATATGTGCTTTCCAGGGCTTCCTCGTATTCACTATGGTTTTCAAATGTACAGGTCATACTGCCTGCTTCACAGAAGGTTCTAACGCCATCCAGGAGGATGTCCTGAGTACCGGCGAAGAATTCGAATTGATACGGTATCCCTTTTTTCCTGAGTACTCTGACAATATCGTCCATCAGGTTTCTGGTAGTCAGTGAATCATGGATTAGCTGGGTGAAAATCAGGGTCTTGCCATCCAGTTCAGCTAACGATGGTAATAATTGATCAAGAAAGCGATCGAGACCTTCCTTATCTCCGCTGGCAACATCCAATCTTGATAGCCCCTTCAATGGAACAGACGTGATCTGACTGGCATAACGCTCAGATGTCATCAGGTTATGAAGCAGGCCCGCCAGTACTGCGCTTTGCTCCCCAAACAGTAAAATTCTGTATTGCTCCTGGGGATACCGGGCAGAAAGGTCAACAGCGAAAAGACGCAGCCTGGTCAGAAATCCTTTTATGGTTCGGGTCGCAGAAAGGTATTTCAGGAAGCCCTTCTGATCTTCGTTCATGGAGGATTCTGCATACGCAATCGGATTGAAGAAAAGACAAAGAAACAGTGATAACGATATCCGCTTTTTCAATGCTTTGACCTCAATGAATGGATGCTAAAGGTGATGTCAGGTTAACCCCGCTGAGCTGTCTATGCTTTTCAGGTTCTATGAGACAGTAGATAAGAATTTCAAATACAACAATACTGATTTGAAATGACCAGCAGGAATAAAAGGTCAGCCAAAGCAGGGGAGGAGTCTCAGCAGATCAGCGTCTTGCTATAGGGGGGAGGGGTATTCCCGCCAAAGCGGGAATAATGAAGCATCAGGCTTCAATAATTTCATAACTGTGGGTGACTTCTACACCGCCTTTGCCCAGCATCAAGGCTACGGAACAATATTTGTCAGCAGACAGTTCTACCGCACGCTTTACGTGTGCTTCTTTCACGGCAGTGCCTTTTACGACAAAGTTCAGATGAATCTTGGTGAAGACTGCCGGTACAGCATCAGCACGTTCAGCTTGAATATCAACATGGCAATCCAGCACTTTCTGGCGAGACTTTTCCAGAATACCGATCACATCCACGGATGAACAACCACCGAGACCCATCAGGATCAGTTCCATCGGGCTGGGGGCGGATTTCACGCTTTTATCCGCATCCATGACAACTGAGTTGTTACTGTCAGTCAGGCCCAGAAATCGTTCCTGATCCACCCATTTGACTTGTGCTTTCATACGGCGTGTTTCCTTTCTTGAAGAGTGCTCTCATTGCATAACCCACAAGCTGCCAGAGGCGGGTCATTCTCATGTCATGAGAGTAGCCAGATAAACAAAGCCGCTATCTTACCTCAGCAACAGGAGGCGAGGCTAACCGGGATTCCCTTATGGTGGTATGGGTAGCAGAGACTGAAAGTGATCAATACCGTCGTGAAGAATATGAATCGGGTGGGTATCGGCAGAGGGAGGTATCAGGCCCTGTTGTTGAAGCCATTGGTTCAGTAGCGGGGTTTGACTCCAGGAATGAGCCCCAAAAGGATGGTTGATAATTTCACCACTGTGAAGGTTATGGGTATGAACATGAACAGGCTGTTGCAGAATCAATGCCATAAAAGGCGTAAAGGCAATATCCCCCCAATGGTGAGCGTGCCCGCCCTGGATAAACTGTTCGTTGGCCAGAAAATGATCCAGATGCTGAATAATGGTTTGCTGGTCGCCGGTGCCGAGAATAATGACGACATCACTAGCAAGAGCCGGATTCTCATCGAGCGCAGACCGCAGTTTTTTCAGCAGTGACCATAGCCTCTTTCTCAATTCCTGTTGCGTCATCTGTGTCTGGGCATTAACCAGCAGGGCTTCAAAATAACAGTTATGGTCCAGGTCAATTTCGATGAGAAAGAAGCCAAGCTGAGAAAACTTTTCTTTGAGCTTTTTCAATTGTGCTTCGCTGATGCAGGGACGTTCGATGAAATAGGTTCTTTTTTCGCCTGTCACCGAATTGCTGATCGTTATGCGGACCCGGCAATACTTTTCGGGACAACGACTCATTTTCAGCTTGGCCTTGTGGCCACGGGTTTGCGGGTGACGGAACGCCATGGAAATTTCAGGCCCGGTCGTGATTCTTATATCTTTGTCGGTTTCTGGTGGTTTGAAAGGGATTTCCGAGAACACCAGGGTAGCCAGAGCCATTAAAAGATCGTTGGGATTGAGGCCGTGATCGAAACGCTGTGTCTGAAACTGGTTTTCCAGCCACTTTAAGAAAGAGCTTTCTGTTGAGGAGGTTTTACTGAATTGTTCGCCAGTGGCGGTATCAAAAAAAGCGATGCATACCTTACCTCCGGGCTGTGTGATTATTGCTTCAGCAATAATATGCGGGTCGTCCTCATCTGACAGGATAAAAAAGGAAGAGGGCAGGGTTTTCAAATCAAATAAGAGGGCTGGTACCCAAGGGCTGAACACCAGCAAAAGAGTAACGATGAACCACCTTGGTATCTGACATTTCATGATTCATGCAACGGCTGAAATCATACAAAAACAGTGTGAGTAGAGTGTAAACCAAATGACAGTTCTCATTTATTTTATGATCAGCTTTCGACCTTAGCTGTGGATTAGCTCTCAAAAATGCCAACTCTTTCCTGTATTAACGAATTGAAACCAAAGTGCCTAGTGTTTACCGTACGCCGATCTGTTATCGTTGATTCAGATTGCTGTTTTTGGAAACGCGGGACATAGAAAAAGTCAGTATTTCCAATAACATCCGTAGTTCGTTACCTCCGCAGGGGGATGGCATCACGGAGGATGAACAGGTCGAAGAGTATTCAAAAAAACACTTCGGTCACTGTCTGGGATTGAGCAGGCTCTACACGGCTATGAGCAATGGGGAATGGATCATCTTCATTCAGGTGAAGCATTTTTCAGGACAATAACAACAGTATGTACAGACAGGAAAAATCAGCCGGGGAGTAGTAGTGACAATGCTGACGATAACCACACCAAAACCAAAGACCAGTTTGGACAGACTGCTGTCAGTAGCAAGACGCAGAACCTATCGGGCAAAAAGCACCATACTCTGTGCCGGAGATACCTCAGAATCACTCTATTACATCGTTAAGGGTACGGTTGCCATCGTTATCGAAGATGACGAAGGTAGAGAGATGATCGTAACTTACCTGAACACCGGAGAGTATTTTGGTGAAATGGGTTTGTTTGAAGGGGATCAGTCTGAGCGCAGTGCCTGGGTAAAGGCGAAAGGTCCCTGTGAAGTAGCAGAAATCAGTTATGACCATTTTCGCAGTTTAATTCGGGAAGAACCCGAGCTGCTTTTGTCATTGTCGGGACAACTGGTCAGCCGGCTTAAAGATACTACCCGTAAGGTAGGTGATCTGGCGTTTCTGGATGTCACTGGCAGGGTGGCCAGAACATTGCTGGACTTGTCCAAGCAACCCGATGCCATGACCCATCCTGATGGTATGCAGATCAAGATTACACGACAAGAAATAGGCCGTATTGTGGGTTGTTCCCGGGAGATGGTTGGTCGTGTTCTAAAAAATCTGGAGGCGCAGGGACTGGTCTCGGTCAAAGGGAAAACCATGGTTGTCTTTGGTACCCGCTGAACCTGATACATGATCACTAGACAATTAACAGTAGTCAGATTGAAAGCTGCTTACTGTTAATTGTGTGCTCATAACTTCAGGGCATAATCCATAAAAAATGCTGTTGTCACCTTTCCTCGTCAGTCCTGAATCCCAGTATAAACATTAAAAACGTTTACTCCTTTATGTTTCCGTTGCCTATGCTTTCCCTTCGTTCAGCAAAATCATCATGGATATGTTTGTCATAGCAAGGGTCTTCGAAAACAGATTAGTCCTGTTTCTGCTGTTTTCTGCTCTGTTTTCAAACTGTGTTGCAGCCTATGAAGTCTGTCCGCATTGCAAGCTTCCAATGGTGCCAACCGGATTGAATCAATATGAGTGCCATAACAGTCGGTGCCCTGGTCCTGATGGAGGCGTACAAAGTACTCCGCCTATGGAAGGGGAAGTGCACCCTCAGTGTGGTGATTGTACTATGCCCACTCTGGCTGGCGTGTGTCACTACAGTGGGTGTCTGGGAAAAGTGGTTTCTAAAAATGCTGTGAATCACAGGGGAAGTCCAACCTCCAAAGAAGGCAGATCTGAAACACCTATTCCCGCTGCTGGTCCTGAGAGAGATATTTCTGATGAAGTTCCTGTGCAAGATCACCCTCTGGTTAAGTTGAGTTTTTCTGACTTTATGATGGTGCTTCCTCCTGAAGACCGGCATAAATTTGATCCGTTTAGTGAGGTCAGTAGCAGCGATTTTCTGGCGGCTCTTAGACAGATCTTGGGCTTTACCCTGCCTATTGCTGCATTGACTGCCATGATCTATACGATCAGTAAGGCAGCAGGCCTCTTTCAACTGTCTTTTTCTATGGTGAATGCAGTAGCCTCAGTATCAGACCCTTCCAGAAAAACCTATCTTCGACGTTTGGCAAAGGACTTTGCCCAGTTCTGTCAAAGCCGCCCTGGAGGGAGTGTTCAGGATTTTGCTGAAGCCCATGCCAGTGATCACAGCCTGGGTGAGTGTCTATCTGAAAGCAGTGAGTCTGGTATGGAAATGGCTAATTCCCTGGAGATACATCTGCATGAAGGAAACACGGTTTTTCTCATATTGGATCTTCCTGATACCCATCTTTATCTTCTGTTAACTCCCGAGTTTGATGAGGTGGGTCTTGAGAACGTCATTGTGACATCTCAGTTTGTTGAGGAAATGAAGGTTGATGGCTGGCAAATCAGCAGTTTTTTGGATTTTCTCTGGAGTCAGCTCTCCAGCGGTGATTCAGGCAGCCGAATGCTGGCTATTCTGAGCCAGAGAACGATTGAAACCAGCACAGCTGAAACGAAAAGGCGTTGATGCAACAAGGTATGTTCAATCAACCCGCTTGGGCAATATTACTCAGACAGTCTTTGAGGGCGGTAAGCGATTGTTGTCGATTCTGGAGCTGAAAGATCAGCTCCTTAAATAGTGTTGGTGGTTTGTTATCTCATCAGGGTTCTTTGCCGTCTGATTGAGGGTCTGCTGCTGGCAAAGTCTCTGAGTTCCTTTTCATTCAAAATAAGTTGGCCAATACGATAACTGACAGGGCCATCTTGGGTTTTGGAAATGCTTCTCAGGGATAAGGGGATATGAATTTCATTATTAAGCCACTCGGTACTGCCAAAATCGAGGTACTCAACCTCCCCCAGTGATGCATTTTTTACAAGAAAGGCTTTTATTGTGTAGGAACTGGCTACCCGGATTCTTTTTTGGCTGAAGTCAGGCACCAGCAGGTTATTACCTAAACTCAGCGCCATGGCACCGAGGCACTGGGTTCCCCATAGACTTGCAACATCAGTGCCTATTGCTGGGTAGTTCCAGGGCATTTTAGTGGTTTTAAATTCGAATTCGCCATTGCGATAAACATATAGAAACTTCTTTGAAAAAAACGATGTCTACTCCGTTCTTACCATCAAGACAGCTCAGAGTGTATTGTCCTTTTTCCCGAGCGATAGAGTTTTCACTGAGGGAATACTCATAGGTGTCGGTCTGGTCCGGGTTTGGGAAGTAGTTATCATCAGGGCAGTAGCCCACGTTAATACAGAAACGACTGGGTGTCTGGTAGTTTCTGGCAACCCCTCTATCCCAGGCCTGCTGTTTACTTTCATCAAATGTCAACGTGTGTGGTGACTTGCCGGGAGACCACAGCGTCAATTGATAATCTGTCCGAATATAGTTTGACTTGTTATAGGGCAGGTTGACCTGACTGGATAAGAGAAACAATGGGGTACTGGTATTCGTAGGCAAACTCATCACAGCCATTGAGTAAGGAGTGCCGCCCTGGGGAGGGTAATGCCAGCTGTTGCTGTTGATATCGAAGATGGCTGAGCGTGTGCTTTTAATCTTGCTCTTACCGTCCCAGTTGTAAGTCATTCCGCTGATAAAACCGTACTCATCGACATGCAGTGCCCGGATGTGGGGGTTCTCCATGTTCTTCTGCCTTATGGTACTCAGTATGCTGTTTTTGGCATCAGGGTCTTTGAGGTTAATTGGGTGCATGTAGTCGAGAAGGAAGTAGGAGGATTCAGGGTTCTCAACATTGGCCAGCAGGGGAATAACGGTCATGCCGTCTTCAGCTTTACCCAGGCCAATATTAACCACCAGATATCGCTGATTCGTTGCCTTCTGGGTGATAAAGCCCGGAATAACAAAGTCTCTGTTTGTGCCTGGAAAGCTGGGGTTGCCATCTTAGACATCAAGCCCCTGGGGTAGATCAAAATACTGAAACGTGTAAGGGTGAACAATGGCTCCCCAGAGTGCTGACAACGTCAGCAACAGGCCTCTGAAAAATAGCTTCACTATGAACAATCTCAAGTTAGCAGTATTGCCAGTAACTATTGCAGATGGCCGCCAGGTCGCCATTGATTCTGAAAAAATTAGTTTGAGTCTGAATCATATGTTGATGAGTGATGACTCAGTCAGGCCACAATTTCATAAAAAATGCTACCATCCGTTTTTACTCGCCAGCCCAGTACCCCATTGTTGTGATAGCGCAGTGAACCTATGCCTCTGGCATTGATCAAATCCTGAACCATGGGTTGTGTATATCCAGCTTCATCAGTTGCACGGCTCAGCAAGAGGGTTTCATTTCCATGCCATTGCCACGGGACATTGAAGCGTGTGTAGGCTTTGCTTAAAACCGGCTGTTGTAGCTGTGCAGGAATCCAGTGGCCTCCACCGTCCGTACTGATATCTACTTTTTTTATTGCCCCCCGGCCACTCCAGGCCAGGCCGCTGATTTCGTGCCAGCCTTTCTCAATCTGACGGGGATAGGTCGGGGCGGTGATAACAGATCGGGTATCCATGATGAAGCTGAACTGACGAACACTGCCGTCTTTTAAAGGGTCCGTGTATTTTACGGTCTCTTCCCGGGTCATCCAGGGCTGATCACCTACCTCAAGACGGCGCAGCCATTTGACGCAACTGCTGCCTTCCCAACCAGGCAAAATCAGCCTTAATGGATATCCCTGCTCTGGTCGGATAGCTTCGCCATTCTGAGCGTAGGCAATGATGGCGTCATCCATTGCCTTGTCCACAGGAAGACTGCGAGTTAATAGGGCTGCATCTCCTCCTTCAGCCAGAATCCATTGAGCGTTATTTCTCAAGCCTGTTTCCCGTAGCAGGGTGGATAATTTAACGCCCGTCCACTCACTCTGGCTGGTCATTCCTGCTACCTGTTGCAGGGTGGTTTCAGGTCCTTTTTTGAAATAGTCCTGGCAGTTTCCGGCGCATTCTATGAAGCAGATTCGGGAGACGGATGGGAACCGTTTCAGATCACGGACTGATAATTTGAGAGGCTTTTCCACCAGACCGTGAATGTAAAGCGAGTGCTGTTCCGGGTTAATGTCAGGGATTCCGGAGTGATGCCGCTCGAAGTGGAGGTCAGAGGGGGTGATGATGCCATGGAGATCCTGTAGAGGAGTGAGTGCATGGGTCTGCATCTGACCATAAAGCGTTTTCTGCAGGTTCTCGTGAGAGGAGCGGGTGCCTGTTGTTCGTGCAGGTGGGCCAAGGTAACGTGTTTCTGCGAGGCTCGAATTTGTGAGTAAGGAGGTGGTTCCCAGAGCCGTCATACTTTTCAGAAAGTGTCTGCGTTTCATCTTGCTCTCTCGTTAAAGAACCCGGCCATTCCCGGTTCGGTTATCGTTTTTAAAACGGTGTTGAGCTGGCATGGTGATTTCAGGCAGAGTGCTTGAGTTCAAAACCCTGTCTTCAGCAATGATCTGGTTCAGATAGAGCAGATAAGCTGTCAGGCTGTACGTTTCATTATTAGTCAGGCTACCCGGTAGGGTGTATGGCATCGTCCTGCGAATATAATCGAACAGTGTTGTGGCGTAGGGCCAATAATTTCCAATGGTTTTTTTGGGTGCGCCTTTTTCTGCAAAGGGAAAACCACCATCCTGCAAAGTGCCTGCGAGTTTGTCGTTAATGCCACCTTCTCCCTTCAGTCCATGACACTGCTGACACTTCATTTCATAAATGGCTTTGCCTTCAAGGGCTGAACCCTGTCCTTCTGGTAATCCTTTCCCGTCCGGTCTAATGGCTGTGTCTATTGCTTCCAGCTCGGCTTCGGTGGGTTTGGTGCCCAGCCCAAATGATTCCGGGTGTTCATGCAAAGAGTTACTCTCCTGTGCCTCTGCAACGACGGAGCGACAGAAAAAGAAGAGCAGGATCATCAAGCCTGAAGCGATTCTGGCGACTCGACAGAACTTCGTTGACATACCGTATTTCCGAAAAATACAAACTTCAAAGGATAGTCGTATTTAACAGTCTGAATTCTTGTCTCTATCGGTTCGTATGGCTAACTCGATTCAGAGAAAGTTATGAGTTGAACTATTATTGAAATATTGACTTTATAGACCATTCTTCAGAAGTCTTTTTTTTTAACCATATGGTAAAAAAATGTTCCTGAAGCTTTCCAGATTTTTTGCAATTGCACTTACATTGTTGTTTATTTCGTTCTATTCGCTGGCTTCGAAGGACGACGGCGGAGAAAGAGCGGACCAGCAATTTCTGGATAGTCACCAGTACACCATAAATGGCATCAAACGGTATGAGCAGATATTTGGCAAGGGCTTTATCAGTACCGGTGGGCTGGAGTCTACACGGCAGTTGACCGTTCTTTTGGACCTTAAAAAAGGTCAGAAAGTTCTGGATATTGGCAGTGGGATTGGTGGCAGTGCCTTCTACATGGCCAAAACTTACGGTGTTGAAGTCACGGGTATCGACCTGTCACAGAATATGGTGGAGATAGCGAAGAAACAGGAAGAGCAGAAAACTCTGCCGGTTCACTTTATTCATGGTGACATCATGACCCTGGATCTGGCTCCGGATTCCTTTGATGTTATTTACAGTCGTGACACCTTGCTGCACATCAAGAACAAGGAAGCGCTGTTTAAAAAGATGTACACCTGGTTAAAGCCAGGCGGGCAATTTCTGATCAGTGATTATTGTGTGGGTGATAAAGAGTTATCCGAGAAAACCAGAGAGTACATCAAGCAACGAGATTATCATCTGACGGATGTTCAGTCCTACAGAGACCTGCTGGAAAAAGCGGGCTTTATTGATGTTGCGGGTGAATCCCGGGATCAGCAGTTTCTGGACATATTGAATCGAGAGCTGGCCCGTTTCAAAAATAATAAAGAGCACTTTCTGAAAGAATTTTCCGCTCAGGATTATCAGGATCTGGTGAATGGCTGGTCCAGAAAAATCGAACGGGTTCAGTCCGGTGATCAGACCTGGGCAGTCTTTGCCGGGCAAAAAGCCGCCTCTGTCCATTGATTTGCGTACTTGTCTATTGATCCGGTGATTTTCTGTGAATTCTACAAATCAGGGCTTTGGCCTGTTCAGTGCTGTGATGCTGGTGATCGCTAATGTAATAGGAGCCGGTACATTTACATTGACCGGGCTAATGTTAGCCGAGGCGGGTCATCCTGTACTGGTGATCGCTGTCTGGGTACTGGGAGGCATCATCATGTTGTCCGGTGCCGTCTGTTATGGTGCTATGGCCACGGCAATCCCCGAATCGGGTGGGGAGTACCTTTTCCTCTCCCGAACGCTTCACCCATTTTTTGGTTGCCTGGCCGGCTGGGTGTCGCTGATGGTCGGGTTTACTGCCCCCATAGCACTGTGTGCTTATGGGTTGGGCCTGACGTTTAGTGTCTGGACAGGGCTCTCGGTAGAGTGGGTGGGTACCATTATGATCCTTGTTTTTATGGGGGCTCACTGTATCCATATGCCGACTGGGCTCAAACTGCAGAACTCGGTCATCCTGATAAAAATCATTCTTATTGTGGCTTTTGTCGGAGTGGCTTGTTCAGAGATCAATTTCAATAATCTGAAAGTGGATGACAGTGTTGTCAGTCAATTCAGCATGGACGCTCTCTCGCTCTGTCTTATCTGGACCTTTTTTGGGTACTCCGGCTGGAATGCCATTATCTATGTGGCCGGGGAGATTCGGGCACCCCATAAAAATCTGATGAAGGCGACCGTGATTGGCTCTTTGTGCGTCTTTCTGATTTATCTGGCTTTGAATCTGGTGATTGTCAGCAGCCAGGATCTATCGCTCTTAAACGGGAGAATAGATGTCGTTGTTCAGGCAGCTGAACAGTTATCCAATCCTCTAGGCCTCAAGATTGCACTGGTAGTGATCAATCTGTCGCTGATTACGTCGCTGTCTGCCATGATTATGATGGGGCCCAGGATCTACAGCAAAATGGCTGACGATGGTTATTTACCTGCTTTTTTATCCTGTCGGGATGGGAGCTATCTCAATGCCATTCTGTTTCAGGCGGCTCTGGCCATTGTATTCTTATGGCTGGGCTCCTGTGAATGGCTGATGACGTGTATTGGTTACATGCTGGGACTTTGCTCTGCCTTGTGTATCACTTCTCTGGTGCGACTCAAGCTCAGCAATAAATCACTACTGATTCCATTCTGGCCATTTGCTCCGGCTTTCTTCCTGCTGGCCGTTGTATTGACGACAGTGTATGTCGTTTTCAACAATCCCTGGCATTCTCTGATGGGGTTGTTAGTGATTGTTCCGGCAGCCTATTGCTGGTGGGCCGGTAGAAACATAACCGATGGGAATGTTAAATAAGCTTTTTGGAACAAAACCGAAAAATATCATTTTTTCGGACGGCGCATGAAGTAAACCGGAATAAGCATAGCTATATTGCTCAGTCACACACTTGTTTTTGCTGGAGTTGGCAATCATGTTAAATGGAGTTGGCAATCATGTTCAATAAAGTCTCTGGACTGTCTGGCATAGTGGTAGTGACTGCACTGCTTTCTGCCTGCTCATCCAATGACAGCTTTACGGTCACAATGAATCAGGTCTCTCCTTCCGGTGTCGGTGCTGAATTGGGAACCATTACCCTGTCAGACGCTGCCGGAGGTGGGGTTGAATTTACCCCCAATCTTCATGATCTGGTGCCCGGAGAGCATGGTTTCCATGTCCATGAGAATCCCAGCTGCGATCCTGGTTCAAAAAATGGTGTGATGGTGGCAGCACTGGCTGCAGGTGGGCACCTGGATCCGGATAAGACAGACAAGCATGAAGGGCCTGATGGCACAGGGCATCTGGGCGATCTGCCCCGTTTAACAGTAAACGACAAAGGGTTTTCCACTGTACCTGTGGTGGCTAAGCGGCTGAAACTGTCTGATTTGAAAGGACGGGCTCTGATTATCCATTCCGGCGGAGATAATTATACCGACAACCCACCCATGGGTGGCGGGGGTTCCAGAATCGCCTGCGGAGTAATCAAGTGAGAAGTTCGTAGAATACAGAAGGGCAGTGGTCAGTATCTTGTGCATAGCTTTCGCTAATTTTTTGGGGCGGCAACAGTGATCCTGTGTCCTTTGGAGGAGAAGTTACGATGTTTGTCAACAGAGATGGCGGGTGTAAAATACTACCGTAACCTTTACCACTCCTTGACTATCAAATAGGTTTGTTATTGACATGCATAAGTACTTCGAAAAAGAGCTTTGCGATGAGCATAAAGGCTTCCGGAAACAGGAAGGCCTTCCTTCTTGGTACACGGCTGGCCTGTTGTCCGATGACAAAGGATTGGTTTTAACCAACCATCAGATTATTTGTCTGGTGCAGGGAGACAACTGAACAAAATGACTAATAATATTTTGTATTTTTGGGATGAACTACAAGGAAGTTTTGTTTGAGTAAGAAGTTATTTTTAGTATTGGGTAACGGCTTTACCATAGATTTTTAAGCCATATTGGCCGTCTCAGTGATATTGATGTTATTAATCTTTTTCGGAGAGGCACAGAGGTACCCTGGGCTGCAACTGGAGTGCCGGGCTTTTTGTCGTTTAAACATTGTCCTAACTTATGGAATTTAGAGATCACCTCTTTTATGAAGTCTTTGGAGGTTTCGTATGATACCTATAGTGTTGGAGGGGTTTCTCATTTATACGGACTTTGGTGCTTTTCAGACTTCTGTGTGAGAAACAAAATACTTCAAGAGGCCGTCAAGGTTGGTCTGCAGGAGTTTTACAATAATCTTCGTGCTCATAAATCATCAAATCAGTATGTTGAATCTTATAGTAAGAGCATGTCATCAAGAACAAAAGATAAGAGGCAAAGAAAGCGCAGGTTCGAAGCTCTGATAGACTATCTCGGTCTTCGCTGAGTTTTTTTATATAGTTGAAGCCGATATAATTTAGTTTTTGGATATATCACAGGATACTTGATCCTTAAGTCCCGCTTAACTTTGAGGTAATGAGCGAGCAGGCTGTACTTTTGGTAAGAGAGTACAGTTTTCATACACTTTGCAGTCTAATCTACAGCATCAGCTTGTGTTCATAATTGTTCCGCT
>NZ_JBPCXO010000067.1:0-12741 GCF_051008435.1 Endozoicomonas sp.
GTTCTAGACAGCTTCGATGGATTCGTGAGAATAGTTGACCTATTTAATCGAATTCATCGAATAATTGGGCCGTTCTTTCTGGAATTTAGGCCGAAATAGTCTTAAGTCCGACAGGCTCCTAGAGCAAGCAAATCATTTTCAGACAAGACACTTTCTCCGGTACGGTCTGGTGTAAAGTTGCCACTTTCCAGCAGATAACCCCTCTGCTCATTTTCGACCAGTCCATGAGCTACCAGCTCACACTCAGTCAGTGTGTGGTTGCCACTATCCCGATTCAAAACATCGTTCATAACTTTGGATCTGAAAGATGCTTTCGAACGAGTAATCAGAAGGTTTGCCCGATCGAGATCACCTGCTGGACTGTCACTGTTCAAAGTAATCTGCTGACCCACAATGGGAGCCAGATCTGAATCTGATTCCATCAGGAAGTCCACCAGACTCTGGCGAACCTGATCATCCGGAATACCTACATTGCCAAAATTGAACTCACAGCCATGTTTTGCCGGATCCAGACCATTCGATAGGCCTGTATTGGTATTACTGCAATCTGTTGCCCCATCATCAAACACCCCCCCTTTCAGAAAGTTGAACAGGGTGTCCGTAGCGCCATCATGCAAAAAACCAAACCCTCTTACCTGATCACGACTAGCAAGATCATTGGTTTCTGACGGAAGAAAACCTCTCCTGGAAGGCAAGCCAAACATACCAACCCGGGTGTATAGATTACGGAAATGGGGGACTTTCAGAATCTGTATCTCTCCACCATGAGCCACGGTCCCATCAGCACCAAAGAACCCGTTGACTGGCTCATAAGTATGACAACCTTCACAGGAAACACCGTCAGGCTTATTTCCGAACCGGGCATTATTCAGTGTGGTGTCTGTAGCCAGTCCATCCGATCGAGAGCGTCCTGGTGCCTCCCCCATAAAGAACATCTTGCCCTGCTGCGCAGTGGCACTGAATGTACCATCCAAAGGTCGGATTGGGTTAGGCGGCAACTGCACCGCCAGCATAAAGTCAGCGAATTTATCCATATCATTCGCCAGAGCCTGGGCTTCGGCATTTAGATTGTCTGGATTACTGAGCGTGACTTCCAGACCCAGCAATCCTTCAAAAGCCACAATAAAGTTTCGGAATGAAGTTCTTTCATCATTGATATTGCCGGCATTGGAAAAGAAACCATTGGCCCGATCTCCGCGCCAGTGCAAAGCACCATGAGTGCTCATACCACGCATGGTTTGAGTCGCCATAGGACCTTTCAGTGCAGCAAATTGCGCCAGATTGTCAGGAACAGTCTGACCGTCGAAGTTTTTAACATTCGGGTCACCCCGACCATTCACATCAGGGAGTATTTTGCAGGCTTCACCATCCTGGGCCAGAACACCACCGTTGGCTACACTGCAATCGAGCCGGGCAATGTTAAGGGTTTTGTGATCCAGAGGGTTCCAGGTGTTGGCGGCATCAGGATTACCCAGATTCCAACTCAAATGATCGGTATCACCAAAGACATGGCAGCCGGCGCAGGATGCTTCTCCATTAGAAGATGAACGATTTGCGTCGTAGAGCATGAAACGGCCTGCCTGTATCCCTGCTGGCTCAGGGTTGTGCATGGCTAACCTCTGTATCTCAGCACCGGTATCCGCATTTAGCACCACGACTCGGTTATCAAAACGGGTAATGGCATAAATACGATTACCGTTCAGCAATAGCCCTGAAGGTCCTCCATTAACGGTAATATGCCTTACATTCGATTGAGCATCCTGGGCATTACCGGTATTGAGCTGATCGATATCATAAACCGCAATCTTATTTGAACCCAGAGCAGTCAGATAAAGACGATCACCCGCACTGTTGATAGCCATCTGAGTGGGTGTTGCCAGACTTTTAGTCTTGTCATTCCCCTGTTTTAACTTGTTGTAATCAATATGTGGATTGAGATGAACAGGGGTTACTGTTCCATCGGGCTTGATAACCGTGATACGAGATTGGGCAATATTGCCCTGAACCGTAGTCGGCTTATCTTTAATCCGATCATAAGGTGCGAAGCCACGAAAATTATTCTCGATGGCATTCCTTAGCCAGGTGCCCGGCCCTTCGAATCGGGTAGCATTGTTCGCTTCAGTATTACTGACATAAACAACAATGAGCTGGAACTAAAGCGACTCACTCTCACCCTGAATGATCCGGGGTGAGAGCCTTCTCTTTCTGCTTAGATCGAACAGGCACCTGAATTTCCGTCAGAAACTCATTTTCATCATCGGTTTCATGGATATCAATCTGGTAGATTTCCACCACGGATCCTGACAACTCCAGACCATGATCTTGCATATAACGCCGAATAGCTGGGTAAAGTCTAAAAGCGTTAGCGTATTCGCCCCTGAAATGAGCACAGAGATATTCCCCTTCCGCAAGAAAACTACTGCCCTCTGTGTCCAGGATAAACATGGATGAATAACGATCGTATTGTGCATTCAGAAAATCTTCCTGACTGATAGTAGCGCCAGCCCTTCCCTGGGCAAAGTAGCTGAATTTCTGCCCCTGACTACCCGCCTCAATCTCTTTATGGGTTCGATCCAGTTCCCAGGAGTCGGTGACTTTCTTATCCAGTGATTCAACAGTTCGGGCTGGCAGAGTCAATCTCTGGATTTCAAAGTGACAGCCAATCGTTTCAACTTCAGAAAAATAATGTTTGCGACTTTCCAGCTGCTCCTGCAATACCTCAAGGTCGGCCATTTTCTGTTTGATCGTATCTAACTGAAAATCGATCAGACAAGCGCTACTGGCCAGTGATCGGTCAGACATGTATTGATGAATATCCGCCAGACTGACATCCAGTTGCCGGAGTGTCCTGATCGTATTCAGCCGCCAGATCTGTCGATTGGAATAATAACGGTAGCCACTCTCACTGATTTGCTCGGGCTCAAGAAGACCCCGCTTTTCGTAGTGCCGTAAGGTATCAACACTGATGTCGTATAGCCGGCTGATTTCGCCGATTCTGAAAAGTTTCATTGCTTTAGCCAGTACTGCTTGACTCTGGAACGGTTCGAGACTTTATGCTGAATTTCTCTTTTTTAACAGTTTTGAGTTTTATCATGTCTGCCCGGACGGATCTGCCAAAAAACAACATTGGACGATTACTTTTCCGATACGCTCTACCTTCCACACTATCCGTATGGATCTTTGCACTCTATACCATGGTCGATGGCATGTTTGTCGGCAAAGTCGTCGGCGCCCAGGCACTGGCAGCGGTTAATCTTTCTCTGCCTTATATCAGTATTCTGTTTGCCATTTCTATTCTTGTGACGATTGGTGCAGCCACTCTGGTCGGTGTCCAGCGGGGAGCAGGCAATCCACAGCAGGCAAGCCGTATTTTCTCAACCGCTATCTACACGTTGCTGTTATTTGGTTTGACTGTCTGTGGCCTGAGTTACTTTTTTATAGAAGACATTGCCGTGCTACTGGGCGCCAGAGGTGAGTTAGTCCCCTTGGTGGTCGAATACCTGCAAACGCTGTTGGTCTTTAACACCTTCTATCTCGTCGCCTACTCGATGGAAGTCTTTGTAAAAGTGGATGGCTTCCCAAAACGGGAACTGATTGTCATCTGTATCGCAGCCTTAACCAATATTGCACTGGATTACCTCCTTATCGTTGAACAGGGAATGGGTTTGAAAGGCGCAGCCATTGCTACCGGTTGCGCCCAGCTGCTTCAGGGCATTCTGTTACTGCTGCACTTCAGGAGTAAAGTCGGAACCTTAAGGTTTGTTAGAGTGCTGCCTTCACCTGGATTGGTGTTGAAGTTCTTTAAAATCGGAATCCCTGACTCAATCACAGAAATGTCTTCAGGCTTTGTACTGCTGGCCTTTAATCACGTCATTCTGTCCAGTCTATCCACATCCGAGCTTTCAGCATTCAGTGTGATTGGCTATATCAGCAACTTTATGCTGCTCACCATGATCGGTCTGTCCCAGGGTATGCAACCACTGGTGACTTATTTCAGAGGGCAGAATCATCACGAGAAAACAAAGCAGCTGCTGATCCTGACGTTGAAATCTGCCTTCACAGCGACCGCTCTGAGCTTTCTGACTTTGTATGCCTTTGGTGATTGGCTAGCCGCGATGTTTTTAAACGACAAAATTCTTATAAATCGGTCTCATGACATTATGAAAGTCTTCTGTCTGGGCTTTCTGTTCCTGGGAATGAACGTGGTTCTGTCAGCCTACTTTACAGCCATGGAAAAAATGATCAGTGCCGGGATACTTTCACTACTGAGAAGCACGGTTCTGGTGATCATATTACTGATGACCCTTCCTTCCCTGATGGGTCCAAACAGTATCTGGCTGGTAGCACCAATCAGTGAAGCACTGACCCTTCTGGTAGGTATTTACTTGATTAGAAGACCGCAGTCAGGCTGGCGGCCCAGAGGTTTGGCCACCAGCTAGTCGAACGGATTTAGTCCTCAATTTTGAAAACACGTTTGGCATTGTCACGAAGAAACTTGGGCCAGACCTCATCTTTAAAGGGCACCTCGGGCATATCTCTAAAGATTCGATCCAGGGAGATACCCATTGGGAAATAACCCGCATACATCACCTGGTCTGAACCCCGGGTATTAGCAAACTCAATGATGGGTTCGGGATAATATTTGGGCGCAAAGGCACTGGTGGAATAGTAAAGATTGGGGTATTTGAGCATCAGTTTCCAGGCCAGCTCATCCCAAGGCTCGCCACCGTGCCTCATAACGACTTTCAGCTCAGGGAAAAACCAGCAGACTTCATCCAATAGCTCTACTTTTTGAGGTGCCATAGGCAAACGAGGCCCAGGCACCCCGACACAAACACAGAAAGGCAGATCCAGTTCCACCAGCTTGGCATAGATGGGGTACCACTTTTTATCGTTGATCGGCACCTGGGGACAAAGGCCAGAAGGAAAGCCTGTCACTGCCTTGATGCCGTATTCGTGATACAACCTTTCTATCTTGCGTACTTCATCCATCGCATTGTTGGGATTGGCTTCATAAGAAGCCATGAAACGCTCTGGATGACGACGCAGGGCCTCCATGGCGGTTTCATTGTTTTCATCAAAGCCCATCAATGCTTTTTCGATATTGTGCTTGTCCATCTGCTCCAGTGTGTAAGCGATGTAATCTTCTTTCTTACCCGCTTGGGGAATATCCCTGAACATATACTGGGCCGGCATTTTGAAAATCTCCCGGCTCTCTGCATCCAGCAGCATCGGCTTCATATATTCGTACCACTGACTGTTGTCTTCACCGGGTACACTGAGCATCAGATCTATGATATTGATATCGCTGGGCATTGGCATTTAGCAGGCCCCTTTATTTTTATTGTTATTCACAGGACTATTGTTCAGGGCAGAAGAGGAATCGACAACGTCCATTCAGATTATCAACTTAAATCGATAACCTGATCAGGCACTACCTGGCAGGAAGTACGTGCAGAAGTACCGCGAAGAAATGACAGACACTGCCACCCAGAACAAACACATGCCAGATAGCGTGATTAAAGGGCAGTTTTTTCCACAGGTAAAAAACAGCTCCCAGAGTGTAAGAGAGGCCACCAGCAACCAGCCAGTAGATACCTTCCAGCGAGATCTTGTCGGCCAGTTCTTTGGATGCAAACAGGACCAGCCAGCCCATCAGGATATAGGTCGCTACCGAGAGTTTTTTAAAACGGGGACCAAACCAGACCTTGAAAACAATGCCTGAAATAGCCAGCAGCCAGATAATGGCAAACATGGTCCAGCCCACGGTTCCCCTCATACTGACCAGCAGGAAAGGTGTATAGGTTCCGGCAATTAGCAGATAGATGGAACAATGGTCCATCAGTTTGAAGACTTTCTTGGTCTTTTCATGCTGAAAGCTGTGATACAACGTAGAAGAAAGAAACAGCAGTACCAACGTTGCCCCATAGATACTGAAGCTGACAATCCGCCAGACATCTTGCTGCTGTGCTGCATAAACCACCAAAAGTGTCAGACCCGCAACGCTGAGTAAGGCTCCCAAGCCATGGGTGATACTGTTTGCGATTTCTTCAGCCAGGCTATAGCTTCTGGCCATCAGGTTGCTTCCTGTGTCGGTGTTTGCTGACATCTAAACGCTCAGAACGGGCTATCGACCCCGGATAATACTCAAGATTCTGGTTAATGTCAGAGCAGATTACAAAGAAAGATTATCCATCTGACCAAAAGTCAGAAAATGGCCACACCTATACCCGTTACCATTGAAGATGTGAGTAGGCGGTAAACGAGAGAAGCCCCATGAGCCTACGAGTAGTAGGTGACTGGGGTGAACGAGAGCAGCCAACACCCTCACATCTTCAAGGGTGATGAGTATATATGCCTCAGCCTTAATTGAGTTTATACAAGCTAAAGACTTCTGAGTGGTACTCCAGCATACTTAATTCACGCGTCTGAAATTGTTTTGAAATAAATGTGAAAAAAAAACATCATATAAATAAAACATAATGCACGCAGTACATAAGCCTCGTAAGAAATGAACATTTATTTCCCTCTTGGCTAGCGCAGTTCACAGAAAACAGCCCATAACAGTACCAATGAATAAAAATAAATGTTTATGGCATGTCGGACTCTTCCTTGCTGCCAGTATTTCAGGGAAGACTTTGGCATCCAGCCTTGATGAAGTGACTCGTACCGGCCAGGATCGCATCCAGTCCGGCCAGAAAGCCCAGCAACAGATAGAGTCGGTTGATAACCAGATCACCTCTCTGGAAACAGAATATCTACACCTGAGCAAGATTACGGAAGGCATTAAGACTTACAATTCCGTACTCAAACAACAGCTCGATAACCAGACTACAGAAATAGTCGACATTCAGAATTCTATTGAGAATGCTGCCGAGATAGAGCGACAGATCGTTCCTCTCATCGATCGAATGATTGATGCACTGGATACCTTTGTCTCACTGGATACCCCCTTTCTGACTGATGAGCGACAGCAACGTGTCGAATCATTGAAAGTTTTGCTGGGTCGCCCTGATGTTTCTACCGCAGAAAAACTTCGAAAGGTATTTGAAGCCTACCAGGAAGAAAATAAATACGGTCGAACCATTGAAGCTTATCGTGGGCAACTGGAACTGGATGGCTCCCCCCGTGATGTCGACTTCTTAAGAGTGGGTCGGGTGGCTTTGCTCTACCAGACCGCTTCTGGTGACCAAATGGGCGCCTGGGATGCTTCTACCAAACAGTGGCAAAACCTTGAAGCTTCTGACTATCAGCGCCACCTGAGCCAGGGTCTTAAAATCGCCCGCAAACAGGCGGCCCCGAATCTATTGTCTGTGCCTGTTTTCAATGTTGATATCAGAGGAGAAGCCCAATGAAAATGATAAAGGCCTTACTCCTCAGTGCCGCTCTGATTCCCTTAGCCCTGTCTGCTAATGAATCCGTCACACTGGATTCTCTGCTGGAACAAATTAAAAAGGGCAGCATTGAAGATCAGGCCCTGCACAAAACCAGACTGACCGAATTCAGAAAAACCAGAACAGAACAGCAACAAAAACTGAACGGTCTTCAGCAGGAAAAAACCAGTCTGGATGGAATCAGCAAAGACTATGAGCAGCAGTACGAACAAAACAGTCAGAAACTGGATGAACTCAACGAAGCCCTGTCCCTGAAACTGGGCACAATGAAAGAACTGTTCGGCGTGCTACAGCAAACCGCTAACGAAAGCCGCTCTCAGTTCAATGGTTCCATTACCCAGGTACAGTACCCGGAACGAGACGTCTTTCTGGAAGCGTTTTCAGAAAATATGGGTAAGGCAACCCGCCTGCCAGACCTGCAGGATATAGAGCGTCTCTGGTTTGAGCTTCAGCAGGAAATGACTGAATCAGGCAAAGTCGTGCGTTTTCAGGCTCAGGTCACCAACACCTCAGGAGAGACCCAACTGGCAGAGGTGACTCGTATTGGTCTGTTTAATGTGGTCAGCAGTGATAAGTATCTGCAATACATTGCTGAAACAGGTCGACTGGTTGAGCTGCCACGCCAGCCACAAGGTCGTTATCTTGACTCAGTCGTTGAGCTAAACAACACCGACAATACCACACCCGTTACCTTTGCACTGGACCCTACACGGGGACAACTTCTCTCCATGCTGGTCAACGTTCCCGGACTGCAGGAGCGCATAGAGCAGGGGGGTATTGTGGGCTATGTCATTCTGGCATTAGGACTGCTGGCACTGTTTGTAACTCTGGAGCGCCTGATTACTCTGGGACTGACGGGAAGCAGCATCAGAAAGCAGATCAAAAACCCAGGTACAAACGGCAACAACCCTCTGGGAAGAATTCTGGCCTGCTATGAAAAGAATCATTCTGCCGACCCGGAGACACTGGAGCTGAAAATCGGCGAAGCCCTGATGAAAGAAGTGCCGGCCATCCAGAAGCGTCTGACCATACTCAAAGTCATTGCCGTTATTTCTCCTTTGCTGGGATTACTGGGAACCGTTACCGGAATGATCGTCACCTTCCAGGCTCTCACTCTGTTTGGAACCGGTGATCCACGCCTTATGGCTGGGGGTATTTCCCAGGCACTGGTGACCACTGTATTGGGTCTGACCGTCGCTATCCCTACCATGCTTCTTCACTCTCTGGTATCCAGCAAGGCCAAAGTCTTGTCCCAGATTCTGGAAGAGCAGGCTGTCGGTATTATTGCTGAACAGGCTGGCAAGGTTCAGACAACGGTTGAGTCCTCAGTAGTAAGCCGTCCAAAAGCCCCGGCTGAAGCCATAGCCTGATATCAGCGGGGAACAAGGAATGGAACAGATACTGATTTCAATTCGGGACTTTCTGGAACTGGGAGGCACGGTTCTGACCGTGATCGCACTGGTCACAGGAGTGCTCTGGATACTGGTTCTGGAAAGAATCTACTACCTGAAATTCCACCATCCAAAAATGGTGCGCAAAGCGCTGGCTCTCTGGAAAATCCAGGATCACAGCGAGCCCTGGTTTACCCAGAAGCTGAAAAGACGACTGATGTCTCTGGTCAGCCTCAAGCTGGAACGTAATCTGGCCCTGATCAAAACACTGATTGCTGTCTGCCCTCTGCTAGGACTGCTGGGAACGGTAACAGGGATGCTGGAAGTGTTTGAGGTAATGTCTTTCACAGGGACAGGTAACGCACGGGCTATGGCATCGGGTGTGTCTAAAGCCACTGTGCCGACTATGGCCGGGATGGTTACAGCCCTGTCTGGCATTCTGGTCATCACCTGGTTGCTGCGCACAGCCCAGAAAGAAAAGCGCTTGCTGAATGAACGCATGCTCAATCAGGCTCAAAGTCCTCAGGCCATACCCACAAAGCACCTTCCCGTTTAGGAGATCCAAACAATGAAGAAATTTTCCTGGCAGGAAGGTATGGATGATGAGGAACTGAATATTGATGTCACTCCCATGCTGGATGTGGTGTTTATTCTGTTGATCTTTTTTATCGTCACCGCCAGTTTCGTGAAAGAAGCCGGTATAGACGTTAATCGACCACAGGCATCCACTGCCACGCAACAAGAGAACGCCAGTATTCTGGTTGCTTTGACCAATGACGACAGTATTTGGATCGATGGCAGAAAAATTGAGCAGCATGCCCTGAGAGCCAATATTGAACGACTGCATGCCGAGAACCCCAAAGGCTCCGTAGTCATTCAGGCCGACAAGGATTCCCGTAATGAATTACTGATTGCGGTGATGGACTCTGCCAGAGCGGTGGGTGTCAGTAATGTCGCTATTGCTACCGCGGATGGTGAATGATGTGAGTTCTGAAACTTTGACGAATATAGAACAGAGCTTTCGAGAACCACAGCTACCCCGACGAATTCTGACCGTTGCCGTCCCGGGTGTAGTAGTCACTCTGGCTCTTTGCTGGGGAATGAAAGCTCTGATCGACCTGCCCTCAGGCAATGCTGAAGCTCAGCAGTATGGCGACGTACTGGACTTTGTTCGGGTCAAACCCAAAGAGGAGCTCGTCAAAAAGAAAGAGCGCCCTGCCAAACCAGAGACGCCGGAAGCACCGCCACCGCCACCTGCAATGCCACAAGTCAGCACCGATACTCCGGTTCTGGAAAAAATCGCGACGACTCGCCCTTCTATCAATCCTGCCATCAATATGGATGGATTAGGCTTTAACCTGGGCAACCTGCAGGAAGGTGAGTACCTGCCCATTGTAAAAGTAGCCCCCATCTATCCAGAGCGGGCCGTAAACCGTGGCATTCAGGGTTTCTGTACCGTGGAATACACCGTCACCCGGGAAGGTCTGGTCAAGGACGTTAAAGTCGTGGAATCCCTCTGTGACAGCTGGTTGTTCCAAAAACCCTCCGTCAATGCTGCCAAACGGTTCCGCTACCAGCCCAAAGTGGTTAACGGTAAGGCTCAGGAAGTGAAAAGCGTACGCAATCGCTTCACCTATCTCATTCAGGGAGGCGACAATGGTTAAGTTTTCCACTCTTCGCCATGCATTGGTTTGTCTGGCTCTGACAGCGTCTCTTTCTGCCTCTATGGAACTGCATGCTACAGCAATGTCCGAATCTGTTTATCGGGCACTGGAAGGCATTCGAGATCAAGTCAGTCAAACTCATTATCAGGAAGCTCATACCGAGCTGAAAAAACTTTTAAAAGACAACAGTCGATTATCTTCCTATGAGCGGGCTCAAATCTGGAACCTGACCGGTTATACCTTCTATCTTCAGGACAACTATCCTCAGGCGGTTACTGCCTATAAAGAGGTTCTGAAACAGGAAGATCTACCCGAAGCACTCAGGCTCAGTACGGGAAGAACCCTGGCTCAACTCTGGTTCAGTACAGGAAAATATAAAGAGGCTCTCGAGCAGGCCAAAGCGATTACTGCAAACCAGAAGACTCAGGATACAAGTTTGAATGTTCTGATGGCTCACTGTCTTTATCAACTCAAAGACTATAAAGAGTCTGCAAAGGTTATTCAGTTAACCATCAAGGCTTCAGATAAGCCTAAAGAAGGTTGGTATCAGCTACTCAGAGCCAACTATCAGACTCTGGAAGACTTTCCTGCAGTGGAGAAAGTTCTGGAAGAGATGGTGACACACTTCCCGAAAAAGGAATATCTGCTGGCTCTGTCGGCTATATACAGCCAACTTGAAAAGCCAAAGAAACAGCTGGTGTTACTCGAAGGTGTATTCGAGTCAGGGCAGTTAGACAGTGAACCTCATCTTAAGGCACTGGGCACATTGTTGCTGCAACAGAACCTCCCCATTAAATCAGCACAGGTTCTCTCCCAGAGCCTGAAAGCTGGCTACATGGAGCCTTCTCTGGATAACCTCAGACTCTTGGCTCAAGCATGGTTACAAGCCAGAGAAGATGAGAAAGCCCTTGATACTCTGGACAAAGCAGCCGCTCTCGATAGCAGCGGTAAATCATCTCTACTGATCGCCCAACTGCATCTCAGGTCTCAGCAATGGACACAAGCAGAGCGGGCTTTAAAAACGGCTCTTTCAAAAGAGCTGAATGACCAGCCCACTGCCCAACTGATGTTGGGTATGGCCCAGTACAATCAGAAAAAGTATCAGGATGCTCTGATCTCACTGAAAGCCGCCTCCAATCACAAAAAGACTCGGACATCGGCTCAACAGTGGTTGGACTATACGAAGATGGAAATCGAGAGAAATATGGAGAAATTGTAAAGACACACTATTTATGTGACCCACGTCTCTATTTTCCATTGACTTAATCACATCACAGCTCAGAGAATAGTAGCACCTGAGTTTGACTCAGGCACATAGACGACTGAATACAGTTGTGTACCCGTACAAAAGAAATAAACGGGCGTATAAAAAGGAACTTTTACAATGAGTAGTTTTCAGAACCATTCTGCTTTAAAAGAAAATGGTTTTCGCCGTATAACCGGGAATACTCAGACAGGATACATTCTAGTATCTGAAGCCCGGGATGGTCGAAAAGTCTACATTGACCAGAAGCTCTCCGTTCAATTTGCCGAATTTCTCTCAACCAACAACTATAAGGGACAGCGAGTCCTTTCTCAGTTAGCACAGTTAAGATCAAAAGCCGGCGGCTCAAGAAGCTTTAGTAACAGCAACGATGCCTTCGAGCATATGGGAATCGTAGAAAACCTGCAAATTGGCTACAAAATTCTTCAGCCAAGTTCAGATAACCATATGAGCGGCGTATATATCACTTATATTGCTTTTGCTGAGCATGCTTCTGGGCATTTTAAACCCGGTTTGTATTCAGTCAACTTCGACAAGAACAAAGAAAAGTGGGGAATAAAGGACGAAGATGCTCGTCCAAAAATCACTCGCAAAAACGTAGCAATCAATGGCCTCTGCTCTCGTGCCGAAGTAGCTGCGAAAGATATACTTCCCGATATAGTCAATGGAGCCTACAAGGATGTAAAAGGCAGTCAAGCTATCAAAGATGAAGGATTTGAGATGTACTATAATCCTCGCCCCTATTATAACAAAGGAAAAGAATGGAAAACTCCAGAACAAAAGCAAACCTCCCAGAAATATGCCGCTGATAAGTTAGGCAATCTTTTGCTGGACGCACAGAAAGGCTCTGAATCTGTTCAGTGGGTTATCCATGGTGACGGCAGCAAACTCCTTAAAAAAACGTAACTATTCAGCACCCCTGATGATTTTGCAGGGATAAAAGGTTTTGGTTATAAGCCATGCCACACTTGAGTTTCAGAGGTACAAATATGCTGTACTTTCGTTTATCTCGTGGGTAGTTGCGGCAA
>NZ_JBPCXO010000068.1:0-11836 GCF_051008435.1 Endozoicomonas sp.
GGTTTGAGACAGTTTTTATGATTATTTGAGGCGAATAGCGAGCTATTCAACGAAAAGAATCATAAAAAATGGCCAAATCCGGCTTTTTCGCAGTAGGTCAGTGGTAAGTCCGACAGGCTCCTAGCAACAAAATCGTTTTATCCGCACAGGATGTGCAATCTGTCAGGAAGTAAATCTATGGAAGCCGTAACAACCTCTCAGGAAAAAGAGGCACAGGCTCTGGTCCAACAATCTGACCAGGGTGCCAGATCCCCAGCGGGACTGGCAGGCCGTCTCGTTATCGCCATCACACTCTGCTGGTCCCTGTTTCAGCTCTGGTATGCTTCACCACTGCCGTTTATTTTCAAAACAGCCATTTTCAATGACACCCAGGCCCGGGCTATTCATCTTGCCTTTGCCCTGTTGTTAACTTTTCTAGTTTTTCCTGCCAGAAAGCGGTCCCCAAGAGACCGGATTCCTGCTTTGGACTGGATTCTGGCTATAGCCGCCAGCCTGAGTGCTGCTTATCTTTATATTTTCAGTACTGAGCTGGCAAGACGCTCCGGTGCCCCGACGACCATGGATCTGATCACCGCCGGTACCGGTATGATCCTGTTACTGGAAGCCACCCGCCGGGCTCTGGGACCACCCTTAATGATCGTAGCCATTGTGTTCCTGGCTTACACCTTTGGTGGCCCCTACATGCCCGATGTCATTGCCCATAAAGGTGCCAGTCTGAACAAGGCGCTGTCCCACTTCTGGATTACCACAGAAGGGGTATTTGGTGTAGCCATTGGCGTGTCTACCAACTTCGTATTCCTGTTTGTACTGTTCGGAGCCATGCTGGAAAGAGCGGGGGCAGGTAACTACTTTATCCAGGTCGCCTTTTCACTGCTTGGCCACCTGAAAGGGGGTCCTGCCAAAGCTGCGGTGGTTTCTTCTGGACTCAGTGGTGTTGTTTCCGGCTCTTCCATTGCTAATGTGGTCACCACCGGAACCTTCACCATTCCACTGATGAAACGTGTCGGCTTCCCAGCCCACAAAGCAGGTGCCATTGAAGTGGCAGCCTCCACTAATGGTCAGCTGACGCCGCCTATCATGGGTGCTGCAGCATTTCTTATGGTGGAGTATGTAGGCATTTCCTATTTGGAAGTGATCCGAGCTGCTTTACTGCCAGCCCTGATTTCCTACATTGCACTGTTCTACATCGTGCACCTTGAAGCCGTTAAAGCTGGCATGGAAGGCCTGCCAAGAAGCAGAACCAGAAGCGCTGCCCAGGCATTAATGTCATTTACCGGCACATTTGCCGGACTCTGCGCCCTTGGAGCTGCCGTCTACTATGGCACAGGCTGGACCCGTACTTACATGGGTGACTTTGCTCCGGCTATCATCGGTGCTACTTTGCTGATCAGCTATGCATTGCTGGTCAAACTGGCCTCTGCTCAGCCCGATCTGCCGGAAGACTCTGAAGAAACTCTGACGCAAACGCCTGAGACGGGTCCAACCCTGAAACGAGGCCTTTATTTCCTGCTGCCTCTGGTTGTTCTTCTCTGGTGTCTGACCGTTGAGCGTTTCTCACCCGGTCTTTCAGCCTTCTGGTCTACGGTTGTGATGATCTTCATTACCCTGACACACAAAGGCATGATCCAGTGGTTCCGCCAGCAAGTGCCAACAGCAAACAATATAAAGAGTATCGATAAAGGTGAAGGTTTCCGTGATTTGATGGACGGCCTGTCATCCGGCGCCCGAAACATGATTGGTATCGGTGTCGCCACGGCTACAGCAGGTATTGTTGTAGGCGCTGTCACCCTGACTGGTATTGGTCTGGTCATGACTGAATTTGTTGAGTGGGTGTCGGGCGGCAATATCATCATCATGCTGATTTTTACCGCGATCATCTGTCTGGTTCTGGGTATGGGCTTGCCCACCACGGCTAACTATATTGTGGTTTCCACTCTGATGGCGCCCGTTATCGTTACTCTGGGAGCACAGTCTGGTCTGATCGTACCGCTGATCGCTGTTCACCTGTTCGTGTTCTATTTCGGCATACTGGCAGACGACACACCACCGGTAGGTCTGGCCGCCTTTGCGGCTTCAGCCATTGCCCAGTCTGATCCGATCAAAACAGGTATCCAGGGCTTCACATACGACATTCGGACAGCGGTTCTGCCGTTCATGTTCATCTTTAACACTGAGCTGCTGTTGATCGGTGTGGAAAGTCCGCTGCAATTAGCCATGGTCGTTGTCAGTGCAGTCATTGCCATGTTGGTGTTTGCTTCCGCAACCCAGGGATACTGGCTGACAAAAAACCGCTGGTATGAAACCGCTGCTTTACTGCTGATCGCATTTACTCTGTTCCGCCCTGGCTTCTTCTGGGATCGCATCTTCCCGGCTTATGAAACCTTTAAGGGAACCGAGATTGTTCAGGGTATTGAAACACTGCCTGAAAACAGCGAAGCGCGTATTTGGGTTTCCGGCGAGAATCTGGAAGGCAGAATCATCAGTAAACTGGCCATACTGCCAGCCGGCAGCTTGAACGAAGGCACGGAAAGACTCAGAGAAATGGGTCTTGAAGTCATTGCCAACGACAATCAGCTGGTCGTGGATATGATTGGCTTTGACAGTCCTGCAGAGAAAGCCGGAATCGACTTCGATTGGAAGCTAGATACCCTGGAAGCACCTGCTGAACGATTGCCAAGGGAGATCATCTGGATTCCAGCGCTTCTGCTGCTGGGTCTCATATTCCTGGGGCAAAGGAAACGCAGAAACCATCTGCATTCATCAACTGCCTGATTCAAGCAGACCAATCCAGGAGTCAGAAGTCACCTAAACTTCTGACTCCTGCCCCTCCTAAAGTTTATATCAAGAGATATAGCCCAACAGCGTTTCCATTAAGAGCTCAGATAAGTAAAGGATAACAGGCTGGGCAACTGATACTACTTAACAATATCAAACTCTACATAGCGATCCCTGGTCGAGAGAATGGAAAAATAGCGATGAATACCCCCATCAGTGGTATGACAGTAATAACGGTATCCCTGACCATCATGCTTATCGTCTTTATAAAAACTACCATATTGCACAGTATGACCTTTTACCAAACAAAACCCTTCATTTCCTGGTATCAGTCTTTCGCGCATATTAATACGGTAGGAGTCGAAAAAAACACCTAAATTCAAGGCATCGACGTCCATCAAAATTACATTTGATCCTGAATCTGACAAGATTTCGTAACAGTCCGAAAGTTGAGCAGTTTTGAAGTTTCTACAGTATCCATTGTCAACAATGCCACTTACTTTCTCCCCTTGTGCATCCAACTGTCGACAGGGGACAGTATCATCGGAAAACCTATAGCTATCATCAGGTAAAACACCCGAATCAACTTGCTTCCATAGAAATGGCCTTTGATATTTTTCAAGATCAACGATATCCGCAGTACCATTAATTACAGGTTTCATCACCAAAGGCGATGTTTTATATTCAATAGCGCTATGTATGCCTAATAAGGCATGCGGTGTCTCTAACGATATGGTCGCCCCCCCACTGTCACCAGGCTCAGTAAACCTTAAAGTGCGGTCAGCATTGCAGATACTGTTCTGAGCACAGTCAGACGCTGTGTAGTCAAAAATAAATGACCTGAGAACAGGCTCTGAACCAGAGCCACCAAAACCTAACTGTACACCACTTCTGATGTGACGATCTTCGGGAACAATGTCCTGAATAGGTATAGACTCAACTGATTCCACATCTCTATTCAAGACCAAAAGTGCAACATCAAAGTGTCTGACCATATCACCATTAAGGTAGGTCTCTCGCAAGTAGGCCGGATGTAGAATTAATCGTGTGGCATGGTAATCCAGAAATGAGCTATATCCAAACGAATTAGGAAAAGAAATCCAGATATAAGCTCCATCACGAATAGCTCGACTAATATCCCCTGTTACCGAGCTTACCAAACAATGTGCCGAAGTCAGGACTTTATCGGGTGCAATTAATACAATTGAGCAAGAAGTTTCAATATTATCATCATAAAAAGCCATTCTCCCTACAAACGCGAACTGACCCTTTTCAACCTCATGGCCACTTTGTATCGCTTGGGTAACAGCTGGCAGGAATAAAAAAAAGAGTGCCAGTAAATAACCAGATAGAAATCCTTTTCTCATAATTCACCTTATTCTTCGTAAGAAATAGTAATGACAATAGAATCTGGTTGGACATGGATAAGTCTGAAAAGTTCATTCTCATGTACGGCAGACAGCTACCGTTTTTACAGTCAGATAGACCTGAAAGGGCTGATATCCAGAGGATCTCTCTTAGACAAGCACCTAATTGCGAGCTGTCAGCTTCTGCACACACTCTTGTCCCTTGTTTGAAACATTGTTAACTGTCCTGCCCACTTTATAAAAAGACAGGCTGCTTATAGTCTCAACCGGATTAATCTGACCCGCAAGGACCGTCTCATAACCCTTACCGAGCCAATCATTTGCCTGATTTTGTTGCAGTAGAACGGGCATTCTCTCGGTCAAAGGCGTTATAGCACTGATAGCAGGGCTAGTAAGAATCGCACAGGATTCAAAACTCAGTTGGTCATCCACAGGATAGTTTTCCCAAAGACCGGCAAACACGCACAAACCACCTGACTTCGGACGGATAAACCATGGCTGACTGCGACCCTGAATTTTCTGCCAGTCATACCAACCATCGGCCAGTATCAGACAACGCCGCTTTCTGAGAGCATCACGAAACATCGGTTTGTCTGCAGCGGTTTCAATTCTTGCGTTAATCTGGGCTCTGGAAAAATCTTGCAGCCAGTGAGGGACCAACCCCCATTTAACCCGGGCAGGTTCTGGCTGATCTTTCTCATTATTTTTGATAATGAGCACCTGTTCACCCGGCGCCACATTATAGGAAGGAATATTGACCTGTGGTTGACGGATACCCAGCCAACTAAGGTTGATTGAGTCAGCCATCAAAGTATAACGACCACACATAATCAGTCTTCCTGAACTTGTGTTGAGTCTTCCACAACCGGTGACGCTTTGAGGTAATCTTCGATCAGCTCTTTGGCCAGGCCTGCATCGTAGTCTTCTACATAAAGAGCCAGCAGGCCGGCAGCAGGCAGCTCACCAATGGCACCCGCTAAATAACTGCCAGCCAGATGGCAGGCGATGCCATGGCTATCGAGGAGGTCCTTGAGGCACTGAGCCTCAAGGGGGTTATCAGGACTGAATATCTTGATCATGGTTTTATGAAAACACAGCCACCGTCGTAAAGGAAGGTCTGAACTTATTTCAGGTAGACCGTCTTGATCTGGCTGACCAGCTCGTTAGCTTTGGTTCTCTGGGCGCTGTTAAGCTGCTCAGACAGCTCCTGCTTCTGTTTACGGGCCGCTGGGATAAAATCTCCCTCAGAATCTTCCAGGCTCAAAGAAGTCCACATATAGGCAGCGATCAGATTTCGGTCCGTACCTGCTCCTTTATAGTAGGATTTCCCCAGCTCGTACTGAGCTTCTGCATTCTTGCCCTGACGACCTGCTGCCAGCTCAATCAGTTCAAAACCTTTTTTAGGGTCTTTAGCAACGCCGCCCAGGCCATCACGATAGGCCTTCCCCAACATAAGTTCAGCCTGAACATCACCTTTGTTCGCCAAAGGTTGCAGTAAAGAAAGGGTCTGACTGGAATTCTCTGGCTTGGCTTTTCCGGTTACCAGCAGACTGCCAGCTTCGAGCATGGCTTTCTCATCACCTGATTTTGCCTGTTTCAACAGACCGGAAAAATCCGCAGCCCAGCCATTCAGGGTAAACAGTAATGTGATTGCCAGTAGCCCACCCTGGCATTTTTTGTTCAATGACATCTACCACCTCTAGCCATTAGAGCAGATAACTGCTCAGTCATTTCATTATTTGAACGCGGTATTCAGGCGCAGAGTATACACATTCAAGACGGGGAATACTGCAAGCTAGCAGCAGTGAGTAGCAGGCAAATTTGTTAAATCCACATAAACAAAAACTTATACGTACCCTGCCATTTGCTTCGCTATATTTTGACGAGTAGGTTTTTTCAGCCTTCAAGGCGTTTTTGCCCTCGGGTACAACGGCGGGCGCGTAGCCTTAGCTACTTAACCAGAGTTGGAGCGCAGCAGGCTGGAAAAAGCTGCCGTCAAAATATACGAAAGCAATGGGTTGGGTACTTACACCTGACTTAAATCTCAAACCGTTACAAAGTGCCACATCCCGGCTACAGACCCCTCAAGGTAATGCCTATATAATCAAGGGCTTAATTAACTGTGAAAGTTTTATATCATTTTTATGATGAATATCATCGCTTTCACTCATGACTGTTATGAAAGGCAATTGTCCGGAACAGATGGAACGTTTTGAAGAAATCCGCCCCTATCACGATCAAGAAGTAAGGCCTGTCCTCGACCGCCTGTTGCATGACCGTGAGCTTATTCAGGCACTGGTACACCATCAGTACCCCCGTGTACCCGGCTATCTGAACAGTCTTGCAGGCTGGCTGACTTCAATGGGGCTGCGATACAAGCTGAAGAACATCCATGATATTGATGGCCTGCAAGAAGTGATTGAACCTTACCTGTCCCGGGTGATTGAAGGCAGTACCGCCGGTATCAGCTTTTCCGGACTGGACAAGCTCGATAAACAACAGGCTCATCTGTTTCTGTCCAATCACCGGGACATTGTGATGGACCCTGCATTTGTCAATCTGGCTATTTATAAGCACGGCATGCAAACCGCTCGAATAGCCATCGGCGATAACCTGCTGCAGAGACCCTTTGTCAGTGACCTGATGCGCTTGAACAAGAGTTTCATTGTCAAACGGTCAGTAGAAGGTCGCAGACAAAAGCTCAAAGCGTATCAGACATTGTCAGCCTATATTCACCACTCTATCGATACCGGGCATCCGGTCTGGATCGCCCAGAGTGAAGGTCGGGCGAAAGACGGTAACGACAAAACCGATTCCGCCATCATCAAAATGTTTCATATGAGCCGAAAAGCAGCGGACAGCTCGTTTGCAGACAGCATCTGCTCCATGAATCTGGTACCGGTCTCCATTGCCTATGAATACGACCCCTGTGACAAGGCCAAGGCCAAAGAGCTCTATGAAACAGAACAACAGGGTAATTACGAAAAGTTCGAGGGTGAAGACCTGCAGAGCATTGTGACCGGCATTGAAGGCTACAAGGGCAAAGTTCACGTTGCTTTTAGTACGCCACTGACTGACGAATACGAAAATGCCAACCAGGTGGTTGAAGAGGTTGATCGTCAGATTCACCAGAATTACCGCCTGTTTGCTTCAAATCTGATCGCCTTTGACCGGCTACGCAGTGAATACCCAGAAGTAACAGAGTTATCTTTAGAAGCTCTGTTTGAGCGGTATTGCCCCGAAGAGGCCCTGGACAGTAAAGCCAGAGAGTTCAACGAAAGGCTGGCCCAGTGCCCTGAACCCCACCAGCACTGGTTCCTGAAAATGTACACCAATCCGGTGATCAATCACTTTCGTTGGGCCCAGTCCTGAGTGATGAACAAATAGTAGGGACTACAAGCCATGACTATGCATAAGCTCTGTTTTTTTGTCCCTGAAAGCCACCTTGAAGCAGTGAAGACTGCGGTCTTTGCTGCCGGTGCAGGTCGGTATGAGAACTATGACAGCTGCTGCTGGCAAACCTCCGGTCAGGGTCAATTCAGACCACTGGAGGGCAGCGACCCTTTTCTTGGCAAACAGGGTGAGGTGGAAACCGTTGAAGAATTCAAGGTTGAAATGATTTGTGAAGGTGCCTATCTGGAAGCCGCCATTTCAGCACTGAGATCTGCCCACCCTTATGAAGAGCCTGCTTTTGAAACCTGGCCGATACGAGTTTCCTGAGCGGACTACTCAGGAAACTGCTCATTCAGAAAACGGATAAAGTTCCTTTTGATCTTATATTCTTCTCGTAGCGTCATCAGCCACTGAGAAAATACCTGTTGCTGATTTTGCTCTACCAGTATCTGCTGACACTCGACCAGTAGTTCAACGGCTTCCTGATAACTTTTATTCGTTTTTTTCTGTACGCAATCCTGAATCAGCTTCTCATAGATAGTACGAGAACGCTCTCCATCCTGCCGAAAATGCTTTCTCAGCTCATAGAGCAAGGTAACATCAGGAACGGCCTCTTTGACCAATTGCCAGGCTGACTCCAGGTCGGACTCCGAAAGATAGGTCATCATCAGCGTATTTAAGACTCGATGATGGTGGTACCCCTGAGTATTAGCTACACGTTCTTTCATCCAGTCTATAGCTTTCTGTCGCCAGTCATTCTCATTACTGGTTAGCTGCTCAGAAAGCTCCATAAGATGCTCAAAGGTCGACAGCGTCGGCGACTCTGTAAACTGCGCCCAGACATCCTGCAACGCTTCAGAGCTTCGACCTGTCTTCAATAACAACGTCTGCTGAAATTCATGAATTTCAGCAGACTCACTGAAGCGACTGTTCTGCCGCGCTCTATCAAGGTAATTCTGGGCATCGTCATAGTCGCCCAATTCCATGTAACTGCGAGCAATGACCAGATACTCTTCCTCGGTTCTGGCTATCTTTTTATAAAGCCGGATCAGCGTCTGATAGTCATTTTCCAGTTTGGGTACAACTTCCAGAACTCTCAGCAACCGGTCATAAGACAAGCGATCCCGCCAGCTGTTACTTTTCAATCTTGGCAGCTCATCCCAACGAACCTGGGCGATATCAAGAAAAGCATCCAGGCACTCTGCATTCAGGACGTCGCTGAAATCATCTGGAATACGACCATGCCACTCTTCTTCATCATTGATAAGCAACTCGATCAGATGCAGAGCTTTCAATTCTTCAGACCAACTCAAGGCACCAAAGGCCTCAACATAGAGCCGTTGTATCTGGGCTATTGGATCAAACCTGAAACCTCCGGAATCATCCACCGTTTCCAGTGCTCGCACGATTCTGGACATAGCGTAATCAAGCAGTTCCATCTGATCAGTTGCTGCCAGCTTTTTCAGAGGCGGTTCAAGGCTGGAGAGTACATGCTCGACATTGGCAAAATATTGCCTGACCTGAGCATAGCGAAAGTAATGGCGATTATAGGGAATGGCTGCAGTGATTCGCTTGCGAATGGTTTTTCGATCCATGATCCCCACGGCCGTCTCAGCCTTAAGTAACCATTCTTCTCTCACTGCACGACTACCGTCTATCATTTCAACAAAATGACCCACCAGTTCTTCTTTGGGCATTTGCAGTAGATAGGCTTCCAGTACATCGGTGGCCTGCGCCCCTTTTTTAACATGAGGTACAGAGACTTTATCTCGCAACACCATTGCTGCAGCGACACAGTGCTTACAAAAATCAATGCTATCAGAAGCCGGGCAGTTGCAACTGCCATCCAGAGCGCTCTGGGTATACACCAGATTAACCTGATACACCTCGCTACCACTTACTTCAGCGCCAACCCGCTGCCCCTGAATGGACAGATCACCGACTCGACCTTCCTGGTAGTAGTCCTTTCCCCGGGAAAAAGCTTTTTCGCCTGCCAGTTTCACTAACTGCTGATCGGTAATTTCCGGCCTGTCATTCACGTTGCTTCAACCTGGTTCCAAAAATAGCTTTCTAGGAGCCTGACCTGTCTATTCTCGGTCAGGCTCCTGGATTTTACCTGAATATGCAGAACATAAACTATTTTCTGCAATAAGATGAAAAGATATTCATTAGAAGGGGTATCGATAGACAGGACTATACTTCCTCCACATTTAACTCATCCAATACAGAAATAAAAAACTGCCTTCACTAAATTCAAGTATTGCTCAGGCTCCGATTATGTATCAGCGAAGATTTCGAAACAGCTCATGCGTGCCTCTTCATAGAATCCTACTTACATTTTGTTTAACAACCGCCCTTCCTATCTTCGCAAGCGGTATTAACGTTGAGGATATGGACCTATCCACTTCACCCGGAGAAGATTTCTACCGATATGTGAATGGAGGCTGGCAGGATCGCACAAAAATACCGGAAGAAAGAGTCAGTTGGAATTCACTGGATGAAGCAGCCGAACGAACCCATCGAGCGCTAAAAAAAATAATGGAGCAAGCGATAAGTTCGAGCCGCTATGCACTGGATACAGACCAGGGAAAAGCGCTCCACCTCTATAAAGCCGGCATGGATGAAGCAAGCATTGAACAAGAGGGCATTACCCCTATTTATCCTTTTCTGGCAGCTATTGCTTCACTGGAAAGTAAAGATGAACTGCCCAAGCTTCTGGCCGACTTTCACCGACAGGGTATTGATGGATTCTTTTTTGTTGATATATCGCCCGACAGAAAAGACAGTGATAAAAATGTTGTTAGTCTGTTGAGCAGTGGCATTTCATTGGGTAATCGTGACTATTACACCCTGGACACACATATTAGAATCCGTAACGAATACCGTTCACATATATTTAGAATGCTTCAACATCTCGGTGAGCCATCTGCTTACCAAAAAGCCGATCACGCAATGTTAATAGAAAGAAAGTTAGCACTGGCCACTTTGGAACAAACGAAAAAGCAAGACGACACTCTAACGTATCACCGAAAAACACTCGCTGAATTGGTCGCTGAAAACGCTGACTTTAATTTCGATCAATACTTTCAGTCCTATGGCATTGAGCCACAGCCCTATCTGATCATTCAAGAACCTGAATTCCTTAAAGCCGTCAATGAAGTGATTTCAGAAAGCTCACTGGAAGAGATAAAAGCTTATTTGAAGTGGAAGCTAATAAACGCCTCAGCTCCTTTTCTAACCGCCGACATACTCAAGCAACACTGGACATTCTTCAATCAAAAAATCACCGGGGCAAAAAAAATGCGCCCTCGATGGAAGATAGTGTTGGAAGTGGTCAATGCAGACCTTGGATTTGCCGTCGGGAAGCTCTACGTCAAGGATCATTTTTCGCAAGCCACGAAAGCAGACATCGAATCCATGACAGAAAACATAAGATCGACCTTCATGGAGCGAATCGATCAGCTGACCTGGATGACCCAGGCAACCAAAACCAAAGCCAGAGAAAAACTGGCCGCCATCAAAACGAAGATCGGACACCCCGATCAATGGGAAAGCTACGACAGGCTCCATCTGGAAGCTTCAGACGGTTTCCTGACCACTCACTTTAAAACCCATTATGCAAGAACAGGCAAACTCATAGCCTCCTTGCGCCAACCCGTTGACCGAAACAAATGGGCAATAACGCCTCAAACGGTTAATGCTGAATACGTAGAAAAGAAAAACGAAATTATTCTAACAGCGGCTTTTTTACAGCCACCGCTCTATGACCCTGAAACGGGCCTTGCCGAAAAATATGGCTCTACAGGAGCCTTCATTGCCCATGAACTCACCCATGGCTTTGACGATTTAGGCCGACTCTATAATGCACAAGGAAGTCTGGAAAATTGGTGGCAAGAAGAGGATGAAGAAGCATTCAACCAAATCGCAGAAAAACTGGTTAAACAGTTTAACCAATATACTCTTTTGGGCCATTTACAGGTCAATGGCCAGTTAACCCTGGGGGAAAATATTGCTGACCTGGGAGGTGTAACACTCGCCTACCATGCCTTTATGAAAACCGATGAACAAAGTAAGGCATCTCAAACCAGTCTGCCTTTCAGTCAGGAACAGAGGTTCTTTATTACCTGGACCTCCTTATGGAGAGAGAAAATTCGAGAAAAAGCCTTGCAAGCCATTCTAGGAGTCTGTCGGACTTAGCCGACCGTAGCGAGAAAAAGTCCGGTTTGAGACAGTTTTTATGATTATTTGAGGCGAATAGCGAGCTATTCAACGAAAAGAATCATAAAAAATGGCCAAATCCG
>NZ_JBPCXO010000069.1:0-2211 GCF_051008435.1 Endozoicomonas sp.
AAAGAACGGCCCAATTATTCGATGAATTCGATTAAATAGGTCAACTATTCTCACGAATCCATCGAATAATTCGACTCGTTCTACTGAAATTTATGCTCGAAAGCATAAGTCCGACAGGCTCCTGGAAGGGGCTCAATAGTGTTCTCTCGCGAGGCATAAATATTATTACAGGACGTACGCCCACCAGAGCTCGTCTGATAGGACAACGCTCAACAGTTATTTGCCATAGACCGCAGTAACCAGTTTGATCCCATTGAAACTAGCATAATCTGTAAAATCTGCAGGAATGCCATCAGGCTCCTGAACCCTGTGTACTCGTCAATACAGCAAAAAACGAAAACCGTTTCCGATCTCAGACGTTTCTGATTAAGTTAGAGCTAACGTATGTTTTAATAGCGATAAAGTTGATACACATAAAGTAGACATGGAGCCCTCATGCGTCTAACTCTGTTGTTGTTTTCCTGGTTGGTGATTCCTTTTGTGATGGCCCAGGAGACGGTTTCCCTGATGTCAAAGCTGGTTCAGGGGGGCTTTTATGTTGGGCTGGTTGAGCCAGGTACTGAAGTTCTATACCAGGGCAGGTCGGTCAGAGTATCTGAGCGTGGTCGTTTTATTGTGGGTTTTGGTCGGGACGCTGATCTTCAGCAAACGATCTTGCTGACAGCACCGGACGGTGTCAGCGAAGCGCTCAAACTGAGTCTGTCCAAGCGCGATTACAAGATCCAGCGGATTAACGGTATTGCCAGGAAATACGTCAGTCCGGCTGAAAAAGTGCTGGGGCGAATAAAGGATGAAGGTCAGCTGGTCAAATCGGCCAGGCAATACGACTCTGTGTTAAAAGATTTTTTTACCGGTTTCGATCGTCCTGCAAAGGGACCTGTCAGTGGCGTCTATGGCAGTCAACGATTCTTCAATGGTGAGCCCAGAAGACCTCATTTTGGTCTGGATATTGCCGGACCTGAAGGGGCTCCGGTGATTGCACCGGCTAATGGTATTGTCCGAATGGCTGAGTCGGATCTTTATTATTCCGGTGGGACAGTCATTATTGATCATGGTTTTGGTATCACTACCAGCTACCTGCATCTGAGCAAGGTCGATGTGGTTGAAGGGCAGAACATCAAAAGGGGAGAAATCCTGGGTGCTATTGGCGCAACGGGCAGGGTGACGGGAGCTCATCTTGACTGGCGGGCAAACTGGTTTGATGTTCGACTGGATCCGGCTTTGATGATGCTGGATGAATGACTTGAAATTAAAGACGGGATGTCCAGAGGACATCCCTGATCTCATTCTCTAAACACTGAGAATGGGTTCCACAGCTGTTCTGATATTAATGTCAGAAGCGTCCAGAGGCAGTGTGAAAGAAAAGTACTGATCGTCCCGAAGGCTTAAGGACTTGTCGACTTCCGCCAGACAGTGGATCTGGTGCTGATCCAGAACAAATGACAGTTCGATCTCTTTGGAGCCGATAAAGCCCGACTTTAGAAACTCGATCTCCTGGTAACAGCCTGAGTGGGAAGAGAAGTCATTTCCCTGTAAAAAGCCTTTTTCAATATCGGCTTTTTCCAGTTCGAATCCGGCTTGCTCAATGGTGTGAATAATGCCTGCCACCACAGGCAGCGCCACAGGCAGCGGATGTACTTCGATATAGTCCCGATCACTGGGGTCAATAGCGAATTCAATATCCAGTTGCGTTTCAACCCAAAAGCGAGACTGGTTGTTTCGGGTGTTCAGCGCAGTGATCGGAGTCTCTTCATGAAGCTGCCAGGTAAAGGGTATTGGCTTTTCTTCGCCCGGATGAATGACAAAAGTATCGGTTATGGCCATTTCGCCCAGGGGGAAGGTCTGGTAGCTGACGCCGGAATCGGATTCTTCTTTCACTTCGGTATTAAACGTCAGCTTGATGGCGTCAATGGTCTGCTCAACATCACCTCCCTTTATATAAATAGTCCCTGCTAGTTCTTCTCCCTGGTTCAGGGCGATATTGTCCAGCACGGTATCCACTTTCGCCGCACCAAATCCTAAAGATGCTTTCAGCTTGTCGAGCATTGATTGTGTCCATTCAGATACTTGGTTATCCATTGTCGCCTAGGAGCCTGTCGGACTTACCACTGACCTACTGCGAAAAAGCCTGATTTGGCCATTTTTTATGATTCTTTTCGTTGAATAGCTCGCTATTCGCCTCAAATAATCATAAAAACTGTCTCAAACCGG
>NZ_JBPCXO010000070.1:0-3969 GCF_051008435.1 Endozoicomonas sp.
CGGATTTGGCCATTTTCTATGATTCTTTTCGTTGAATAGCTCGCTATTCGCCTCAAATAATCATAAAAACTGTCTCAAACCGGACTTTTTCTCGCTACGGTCGGCTAAGTCCGACAGGCTCCTAGAAGCTCTTTCTACCGGGTGCCGAATCTACGACACCTGGTTGCCTTATACGGGTAATCTGAATTTATAGTGTTGTTATTCTGACTTCTACTAATATGACCATTCCTGATTCCATTTCTTACCTATAATAATCAGAAGCTATGACCGCGTTTGACCATGGAGAGGTCAGGATGAGTTTAACAACACGAATAGAGTCCTTTATACCCAGGCTTTCACATTTCAAGAGTGAAGTGGCCCAGCAAATCAAGGCTTTGCACCCTAGAAAAGTGCTGGTCAAAAACTGGGGACGTTTCGTTCAGGGGATGAGAATAGTCGCCTTCCATGCCAAGCGTCTTGCCCATGGTATCGCAGATCGTATTCCCAGAGTTCGCATTACTGCCAGACGAGTGGTTCAGGTCCGGGCAGAAGAAGCGATCCTTGGACGCCGTATCAAGGCAAAGAGTAAAGAGGGTATCCGTCTTACTCCAGCCCAATCGGAATATCTCAAAAAACAAGCGGGTTTTGAGGTGAAGTCTAAAGAGATTGGGCCTGAAGGCAGTAAAACGTCTGTTGATTTTCTGGTTAAGGTTAAATCGTCTGCATTGAAAGATGCGGATAAAGAGTTTGAAGCTCATCTCTCAGCTTATGCCAAAGCTAAGGTAGCTCTGGATGCTAAACAGTTAAAACGCCCGACAGAAGTTACCCAGGAAGAAGTTAATGAAGTGGGTCGTTTAGGCGTAGCCCTGAAAACAGCTGAAGAAAGTCTGGCCGATCTCAGGCACTGGGCGACAGAGCTTAAATATAAGGAGCTCGGAGGCAAGTTTGATACTGAAGCTGCTCTGCGGGATGCCTTCAGGGTTCATGTCAAGACGTTGGGTTTACAGAAGAGTAATGCTTTGAACCTTGTTAAAGGGGTGACCACTAATATCGCGGGTGTCACTCAAGATCGTCTGGATATTGATTCTCGCATCAGAGAGATCAGTGAGAAGTACAGAAATAAAGTTTACAGAGACATTATTGCCTTTATTGATAACAAAAGTGAGCATTCAGAGCACAATACTCTGGTCAGAGCCCAGCGTAACAGGCAGATGGTCAGAGGTACCGATAAGCTTCATTTCGCAACGGCAGAAGCTGGTCATGCCAAGCGACTGCCCGGTTTGGATTATTACATGTGTGCAGCAAGGCAGGATTGGCCGAAAGGTGCACCTGTCTATAAAGACCGTCTTGTGCTTGAAGCTGTGCGCCTAATGCACAACGACTGGTCACTGTTTGCTAAGGATGTTCAGTCTGAAATTGATAAGATCAGGGTGGATGTAGATAAGGAAAAAGGCCTTGGAAGCTTTGATGCCGACAGAATGTGGGAATACCATCACCTGAGAAGTTTCCAGGAAACGTTGGCGAAGCTGAGAAGATTAGCGACTGTGGATGCTGACAGTCAGAGCAGAGTGGTCGATTTCCTCTCGAGTTACGGTGAAGAGTTAGGCTTGGGTGAGCACCCGGGTTATAACCTTGATGTGTTGACGAGAGAAGCGGAAACCAAATACGGTGTTAATAATTTCAAGAAGTTGGAAGAAACCGTGGCCAGAACAGAAGTAGGTGTTGAGGCTAATCCACTGCATTTGCCGATTGCGCCGTTCGGGCAAATACCTCTTTCACCTCCACCGGGGTACAGTTCAGCTCCGTCAACGCCCCTTCTTCCGAGTAATCCATTCTATCAAGGACCCAAGGCGTCTCAACAAGCCTATCCACAGGCAACGAGACCGAGTGATCAGAGGTCATCCGTAAGCGATCCTTTACCACCCAAGTTCGATAGTGAATGGCAACAGTTTGGTGCGACGGATGAGACGACACCTCTCCTTGGTGATAATGCGTCGAATAATCCTTTCGGAAATAACAGCGATCCTTACCGCTAGAAGGGGCCATGAGACAGTGACCAAAACGGCACCCATAGGTGCCGTTTTTATTTACAGCTTCAAATAATAAGGCTTAAGAAAGCCTATCGTTTCAGATGTGTATTCAGGATGTTGATCATAAATGGTTATCTGTTCCCGAAAATGCTCTGAATCAGGGCGCCCTAGAACCAGTATGTGACGGTGGTCTCTATGATGAGCAGAGGAACGAACCGCTATGGTTCGCTTCAGCTTCAATTGGGTAGCTTGATGGATGGCTTCTAAAAAAAGCGGGCTGGATTCGACAGGTAACAGAATCCAGGCTTTACCGTCCTCAGACATCAATCGGTCAATATTAATGGCCAGTTCCAGAAAACTTAAGCTGTCGGTGTGGCGTGCAAGTGAGCGCTTGTCACAGGGTGCTTTAAAGGCATTTTCAAAGAAAGGTGGATTGCTGAGTATGCAGTCATACCGTTTTTCAGGCATGAAAGATTGAATGGAACAGTGATGCAAAGCTAAGCGGCTACTCCACGGGCTGGCGGTGAAGTTTTCCAGGGCTTGAGTAGCAGCCTGATCGTCCAGTTCAACCGCATCTATAGTGGCATGGGATCTTTGAGCGGCCATTAAACTGAGTAGCCCGGTTCCGGCACCAATATCAAGAATGGACTGAGTGTTTTCCACCTCTGCTCTGGCCCCCAGGATACAGGCGTCGGTGGTGATCTTCATGGCCGTCTGACCCTGTTCAACCCTGAACTGTTTAAATTGAAAGTAACTGTTTCTGGCCATTAATGGTTACTCATTACCGGGGTATTCGATAGTTTTTTACTCTTTGATTTTCTTTGCTGGAAGACCACGGATGCAACAATCATCATCAGTCCCAAATAGGTAGAAGGATGAATGCTTTCATTCAGCACATTAGCGATAAAAATCAGTGAAAGAAAAGGACTGAGATAGCTGATGTTGCTGATGACAGCGGTATTCTCTGCCAGCTTGAGGGCTTTGAGCCAGAAAATATAGGCAAATCCCATCTCGATCAGGCCAATATAAACCGCACCACTTAAACCTTCCAGAGAGATAGGCCAGATACTGGACTTCCAGAAAACAGCGACTGTAATCCAGGGGAGTCCGAACAGAAAACAGAGCAGCAGGCCAACCTGTGAATCGCCTTCATTTTTGGCGTTTAAGATCCAGTATAAAGCCCAGACCAGAGTGCTGGAGAGCACCAGCATTACCCCTTGTGGACTGCCAAAGTTAAGGCTCTGAAGCTCACCCCGGGTACTGATAATAACCACTCCAAGATAGGCAATCAGGCAACAAATGCCGTCCTTAACACTCAGCTTGTTACCCAGTAATGGTACAGCCAGCAAAGTCAGAGCCAGTGGCCAGCTGTAGTTCAGTGCCTGAGCTTGTTGAGCGGATAACAGATCATAGCCACCCAATAGAGCTATGTGATAGAGGAAAGGGTTGAGAAAACCTAACAGGATATAAAGCCCAAAATATTTTTTGGCCTGTTGGATCAACTGAGGCCACTTGCCCTGGGAAAGGACAAAACCGGCCAGCAGAATGGTTGACGTTAATACCGACCAGAATACCATTTGCCATGGGTCCAAATGCTCCAGAGTGAGTTTGAAGGCAGTGGCAATGGTTGACCACATCAGGGCGGTGGCCAGAGCATACAGACAGGCTTGGGTTTGTGAAGACATACTGCGTTAAGTCTCAACGTGTGGTTACTGGAAGCCTGACCGGGATTGCACTCGAGTATAAAGTTCAGTGGAAAAGATGGCCGTTCCTTCTGGACTTTAGGCCGGGCTGTCTATTCCCGGTCAGGCTCCCTATGCCTTGCTCAGGCTCTTCTAGGAGCCTGTCGGACTTACCACTGACCTACTGCGAAAAAGCCTGATTTGGCCATTTTTTATGATTCTTTTCGTTGAATAGCTCGCTATTCGCCTCAAATAATCATAAAAACTGTCTCAAACCG
>NZ_JBPCXO010000071.1:0-21876 GCF_051008435.1 Endozoicomonas sp.
GCTGGCAGCCAGGCTGTAACGGTATATTGCTTGCGTGGATTGAGTTTGATGATGTGGTCTACATTACTGTGGTTTGCTATCTCTCTGCGAGTATCTTCTGCGTCATGTCCGCTGTCGAGTCGCAGTAATACCGGCGCTTGGGTAACACGACGAAGTCTGCGTAATACAGTGTTTAGAAAGGGCACGAAATCATTCTGGGAATGTTGTGAGTCAGGGCGAAGTTCAGCACCTATACACCAGCCCTCTTTTCCCACATAAGACATAATAGGAGCAAAGCCGTGGAAATGTTTGCATGTCCATTGCGAACTGTAGTGGTCAAGTAAAAAAGGACACCAAGTTAAGCCGCTTTTTTCAATTCCTGCTGCTCAAAATCTACCGGACTCACGTAGTCCAGATAGGAGTGCAGTCGATGGTTGTTGTAGAACATGATGTAATCGACAACATCTCGCATAACGTCCTTTCGAGCACTGTAGCTGTAGTGATCAGTCTGCTCACGTTTCAGGCTGCCAAAGAACCTTTCCATTACCGCATTATCCCAACAATTTCCTTTACGACTCATGCTGCAAACCATGTGGTATTTTTTCAGTTCGTCTTGGTAATCATGGGAAGCATACTGGCTTCCCTGATCCGAGTGATGCAGCAATCCGGCAGCCGGTTTACGACACCAGTAAGCCATTCTCAAGGCATCAAGTGCCAGATCGGTGGTCATCCGATGGCTCATGGTCCAGCCCACTACTTTGCGAGAGAATAGGTCTACAACTGCGGCCAGATAAACCCAACCTTCTCGAGTCCACAAGTAGGTGATGTCAACGACCCAGGCTTTATCAGGCTCAGAGACTGTAAACTCACGATTGAGTCGATTTTCAGCCACCGGAAACTTGTGTTTGCTGTTGGTTGTCACCTTGAATCTACGGGCTTTCTTAACGACTAAATCCAACTCTTTCATGAGTCGGGCAGCTTTGTGTCGACCAATATCGTAACCCAGAGCCCGAAGAGCCTTAGACATCCTCCGGGAGCCGTACGAGCCACGGGATGATTCAAATATTTGTTTCATATCGATAGCCAGACAACTGTTAGCCATGGATTCCTGTGAGCGCTTATTATCAGCTTTCTGCCACTGATAAAAGGCGCTGCGGCTGACCTCCATGTGCAGACATAATCTGGACACGGGGTAGGCCTCCTTCTCCTGCCGGATGAACTCGTACCTTACAGAGTTTCTTTCGCGAAGAAGGCCGTCGCCTTTTTTAATATTTCTTTGTCCATTTCCAGCAATTTGATTTGGGCCTTGAGCTCTTTAATCTCTTGCTGTTCAGGGCTTAAGGCCTGTTTCCCGTTTCCTGGAAAAGCCATATCCTGCTGGTCACGCCAGGCTTTCACCCAACGGTTCAAGCTGCCGATCGGCACTTGCAATGTGCGGGCAACGTCTGTGACTGCCTGGCTTTCTTCAACAACCAGTTTTACAGCTTTCAGTTTCTGCTCTTTGCTATAGGTTTTGCGTTTCTTCGTCATGGGTGACCTCGCTGTTACACACTGTATTGTGCTTAACGAGGTGTCCGTAGTCATTAGACCACTTCAGCTGATCTGGCAGATGTTCTGATACTTTCTCTCTAAATCTAATCTGAATTGAGACTGTAGTCGACAAAGCTAATAACCCTTCTGAAGCGTTTCAAGTAGTCTTTCATAGTCTCTGGGTGTTTTGTAGATGGAGCACATCGATCTCCTTATTCAATATGCAATAAAACTCATATAATTCATTTTGGAGGTTTTGAAAGAGTTGGGTTTGTCCGTAGTATGAAAGAGGGTGAAAGGGTAAGGATTGCGTATAAATATACACGAAGTTTAGAAATTCTATGATGATTGTGTATAAATATACGCAAAGATGTTATTTTCTACTAACATTGAGTATAAATATACACAATCACTATTGGATCCAACATGCGTAGCAAACAGCTGACTATTCAAGTCTGGATTGATGAAATCTGGGCAGATGCAGCGAAACTGATCATTGATGACCCGGCGTTAGGTCATACCGGAAGGATTGAACTGGATTATGAGATTCAGCACGCTGCCACGTATTTTGAACAGGTGGGTTCTGCAGCTTGCTCTTCAATGCTTCCTGTTCTTCCGTTTGCTGGCTATCACTGTGAGCGCTGGTGGTCATGGTTAGACGATATTATTCCTTCTGGTGCAGGTCGTAGATTCTGGGTTGAGAATTTAGGTATTGGGTCTCGACAACCACCTTATAAGCAGGACTATGAGTTACTCCTGAAAGGTACCATTGCGCCAATAGGCAACTTGCGGATCAAAGAGTCAGTCCCATACGACGATAGCGGGAACCGGTTAAAGACCATGACCTGGTCAATAGAGGATGTTCTGACTCGGCATTCAGACTTTCTTAATCATGCGTCCAGCATGGGGGCAGTTGGTGGTGGTGCTACCGGTGCTGGTGGTGAAGCGCCAAAATATCTCGTTCGCGTGACAGACAAAAATGAGGTATGGATTGACCCGTACCAAGATGATGTTTTGAATCTGAGCCGGCACTATCTGGTCAAGTTTCCAAGAGGGGAGCAGACTGGTGATGATAAGGCGATATTAAAGGCTGAAGCTGGCTATTATCGTTTCTTGGATCAAATCGGGATGGATACCATTCAGGTAGAAGACATGATGTTTTTTGATCAGAATGGGAAATACTCACTCTGGTTACCCCGGTTTGATGTAGGAATCGAAAACGGAAAGCTGGTCAAGTACGGAATGGAGTCTGTCTATTCTGTGATGAACGCAGAGGCCGGCGCTGATTTAAAACATATTGATGTTATTAAGGCTTTGGCACCAATACTCTGTGGGCAAGAGAATGGTATGACAATGCAGGAGCTGGCTGAAGTATGGGTAGAGAGAGATCTGTTGAATCTCTGTTTGGGTAATGCTGATAACCATGGGCGAAACACCTCTATCTTGAAGATCCCAGGTGAGCCCATCAAATTGGCACCATTGTACGATATGGCACCCATGAAAGCTGATCCAGAAGGGATTAGGCGCAAGATGATTTGGGATCAGCCGTTGGAAAACGGCTGGATGATCGACTGGGATGAAATAGCGTTAAAGCTGGAAGATGAGTTGAGTCAGATGGAATATGGTCCGGTTTCAGCAGATGGGATAATCCAGCGGCTGGAGAGTACAGCTCAGAAACTGATAGGCCTGGAAGATAAGTTGCGAGGTTGTGATGTCCCAGAACGCATCATTACCTTTCCAAGCATTGGCATTACAACAATAGAGGAACGTCTTAAGCGCTGGGAGTTGATAGATGGCTAAAAGCAGAGCAGAAAGGCTGAAAGAAAAGCGCAGAAAGAATCAGCTGGTGGCTGCGGCAAATGTCCAGGCTGTAAAAGTTAACAAAATAGAAAACAAAGCAAAAACTCGGCTGTTCTGGGAAAGTATGGCTCAGGCTATCAGCGATAAAGATAAATCCGTTCTTTCACGAAAGAAGCAAGTGGAGTATGAGGAGGATAAAGCCGAGATTCTCATGAACCTACTGGTACTGGCTTTTGAGGGTGAAATTACCCAGGGGACGCTTATAAAGCTATTGCGTCGGGACGTGTTGGGTGTCAATCAGGATCAGTTCGTAGAGCTAACTGGTATTAATAGGAAAACCTTGTCGCAGGTGGAAGGTGATAGAACGAAGCCGACCATGAAAGTTCTAGTGGAACTGATCAGGCCTTTTGGTCTTGAGTTTGCCATTGTGCCAAGGTCTAAGCCAATGAGAGATAAGGTTGTTGATCGGCTGGTCAAGAAAAGACATTCTGACGATTGAGGGTGGAGTGATGCAAGGCCAGGTGCACGGGCCTTCTTCTTTCGTATAAAAGCGATCGTCCCCCCAATCGTAAAGATTGTCACTGGGCTTTTCAGCAGTCTTATGTGGGGGTGTGGGATTGTCAGAATAAGGTCGTATGCCAAAGAATTTGTCGAGAAATGGACGTATTTTTTATGACAAATGATGTCGTAATACGCCTGCAGCCCTTATTTTCTAAGAACTGCTTATGTCACGATATGTAAGTATCGACAGGCGCCCTTTTTTAATGGTATTCGAAACCGTATCCCTCTCAGCCATTCCTTGAGCCCTTCAGTGCTCTGTCAGAACTCATTTCGCTGCCTTAATTGGTACTTTCGTTTTAATTTTTTTGATTAAAAAGCGACCGTTCGGCTATCTGATTCGCGGGATCCTGATTCAGTAAATATACTTACCTGCACCTTTATAATGAAAAAACAACTCAATGCTGTCTGATAATGAGTCTGTCATCGCCCGAAAAAGCTTGTTTTCCGATATTGATCTGCCTGTATTTCTTGTCAGTGGAGGAAGTTTAGGACTCTTTGTACTTTTATCCCTGCACGACATTGAAATGGTTTCCCACTGGATCAGTGTCGGGTTTGCTACTTCTACCAGACTGTTCGGTGTTTATTGGCAACTACTGTTGTTATCGACCTTCATCATTGGTCTTGTGTTGGCCATAGGGCGTACTGGAAGAGTCCTGTTAGGGGGGCTGGATAAACCTGAGCTAAGCAACTTTAAATGGGTTTCGGTGATAATGTGCACGCTGCTGGCTGGTGGAGGTGTATTTTGGGCTGCAGCGGAACCCATGGCTCATTTCATGTCTCCTCCCCCGCTATTTGGTGAAGAGAATAGCTCAGCGGATGCCGCTTATAATGCACTGGCCCAAAGCTTTATGCATTGGGGGTTCCTGCCCTGGGCCATTCTGAGCAGTCTGACCGGCATCGTTTTCATGTATTTGCACTATGAAAAAGGACTTCCTCTCCAACCTCGTACGTTGTTGTACCCGCTCTTTGGGGAAAAAGCCCTCAGAGGACCTTTAGGAACGATTGTGGATGCAAGCTCTGTGCTGGCTGTAATAGCAGGGACGGTGGGGCCCATAGGGTTTCTTGGTTTGCAGGTCGGCTATGGTTTGGAAAAGCTGTTTGATATACCGAATACTTACGGTACTCAGTTAATGGTTCTGGTTGGGTTGATCAGCATTTACACCGTATCGGCCGTCAGCGGTATTACCCGGGGTATTCAGATTCTGAGCAGTGTGAATGTGCTGTTGGCTGTTGCATTGATGGCATTCCTTCTTCTAACGGGTCCCACTTCGTTTATCTTTGACAGTTATTTTCATTCGTTTGGGGTTTATCTTAACAAATTTATTCCTATGGCCACTTTCCGGGCGAATCCTGAATGGCTGGATTGGTGGACTATTTTCTTCTGGGGCTGGTTTCTGGGGTACGGCCCTTTGACAGCCATGTTCGTTGCACGTATTTCTCGTGGCCGAACAATCAGGGAAATGATCATATTGACCTCGATATTAGCCCCTCTCATTACAACCTTCTGGCTAACCATTGTAGGGGGGACTGGCCTGGCATTTGAACTGGAAAATCCGGGAGTCATTTCCGAACCATTTACCGGTCTCAATTTACCCGCTGCACTGTTAGCGATTACCGGGCAGCTGCCATTTGATTTTTTGGTGTCGGTATTGTTCCTTCTTTTGACCACTATTTTTGTAGCCACCACCGGTGACTCCATGACCTATGCCGTCTCAATGGTGATGACAGGAAATGATCATCCCCAAGCCTATGTGCGTATATTCTGGGGAGTCATGATGGGGGTGGTGGCTGCGTTGCTGATTTCTATTGGTGCTGGGGGTGTTTCAGCTTTGCAGTCATTCATTGTCATTACAGCTGTACCTGTTTCTCTGATACTTTTGCCATCACTATGGAACGCACCAAAAATTGCCAGAAAAATGGCGGATAAGCAGGGGCTTTAACCCGCCTATTGCATGAAGCCGTTGTAAATCATCTGAAGCACCTATCAACGGCTTCAGGTCAATCATCAAACAGCCTCTGACCTGGAAGAGTTACGATAACGACGCCAGGCAATAATGCTGACCAGAATCAGCAAAATTCCTGCTCCCAATTGATAAGCGCGTGTGACTATTTTGGCAGGAACAGAATAGAAACCACTGACTGGTTCACCTTCCATACTCTCCAGGCGGTTTTTCAATAAGTCATGGGCTGCTTTCTGGCTATCATCCAGAGTACTTTGACTGAGGTCGATCTTTTCTTCCTGATCAATGGTTGTATGGAAGAATCGACCATCCTCATAGAGCTTCCAATTGTCATTAAAGGCATAGCGAGCAGACTTGAATAGATAAGCCTTAGGGTCATAGTGGATAAATATACTGTCTCGACCCAGACTTTCCTGTCCCAGCAAAAGTGGCACCAGGCTGGAACCGTCCAGCCCAAGGTTTTTGTTGGATTTTTCTCCAGCCAACTCCAGCAAAGTCGGGAAAAAATCATTGAGGTTAATTAACTCATGATTGATGGACCCCGGCTTAATCGTTCCCTGCCACCAGGCAATAAAGGGGACATGGGTGCCGTTGGTCGTTGTTTGACCCTTACCTCCATTAACTCTGATACCGTTGCGAACTGAGCTGATGCGGTAGCTGGTGCCATTGTCACCAACAAACAGGAGTACTGTATTCTCTGCCAACCCTTGTTCTATCAATTTGGTTTTAACCTTGCCAACCAGCTTATCCATATACACCATCATGGCTGAATACTTTTCTTCATTATTTGCAGCGTTGGGGTGATCAGGCGTTGCCACAAAAGGATCATGAGGCAATATCATCGGATAATAGATAAAGAACGGTTCAGTACGATGCTTCTCTATGTAATTCAGTACATAGTCGTTAATCAGGTCCGGTCCAAAACGATCTTCAGGAAATGTTTCCGCTTTTCCATTGGTGACCAGTGTAGGGCCCCAGTATCGTGAGCCTCGTCCTTCTCGTTTTACCTGCCAGAGACGATAATCTTCAAAGCCGGACTCTTCCGGGAGCATACCCACCTGCTCTTCAAAACCGCTACTGTGCAGCTGCCATTTACCAGCAATCATGGTTCGATAGCCCAGTTCTTTCATAGTGTGGCCAAAGGTGGTTTCACCTCTGGGTAGCACCATAAAGTCCTGATAGTTTCGATAGTTGTACTTCCCGGTCATCAGCTTGACCCGTGATGGAGTGCAGAGCGGATTACTGTGAATTCTCTCAAAACGCATGCCCTCTTTTGCCAGCTGATCCAGACTGGGGGTGCTGTAGGATTCACCCCCGTATACGCCAAGATTTTCAACGCCCAGATCATCAGCCAGGATCAAAATGACATTGGGGCGGGTTGAGGCATGGGCGCTCATGGCCAACGTGAAAAAGTAAACAATGCTCAGGCGAAGAACTCTCATTTTTCACCACCAGGCTTTGCCTGACTGTTATCACTCAGTACCAGAATACCGTTGCGAACACCGCTGACCATAACATTGCCCGGCATAAAATCGATGGAGAGCATGGGATTGTCAGCCCGTTCACCACTGGCAACAAACAATTCCGAGCTGACCGCGCCGGTTTCAAAATCGTGGGCACTCAAATACCAGGCGTGGACATCTTCGGGCGTTCCCATTTTTCTTGAGTATTGATAAACATGCCCGTCTCCTGTGGATAAGCGAGGGGGTGTTTGAGAGGAGACGGTATAGTTTTCCCAGATGGTATCGCAGCCACTGTAGTCATCCCGGACATCGACGCGAGCCAACCCGGGTTCATATTCAACCAGCTCGTAGAAAACACCACCAAAGTTATTTTGAACAATAAGGCTTTTGTCGTATCCCACCATGGTGTTATCCAAGAAACTTTTACCAGGCTTGAACATAGGTTGCTGGCAGACCGTACGGTTGTCGATGGATTCTCCAGTCGTTCTAAGAACTACTGTTCGTCCCTGTTCACGGCCATCATTTAAACCAAAGGCAATCAGGCGGCCTTTATCAAAAACAGTAGGTGCTGTCAGGTCACCATTGGTTGTTGATGATTCTCCATAGTCGTATTGCCAGCGAATACTAACAGTGCTGTCTTTATTCACTTCCAATCGATAGAGTGCACGGGTACTTAATATAAAGCCTGCTTCACGGGTTACAGCCATGGCGGTTCCAAACTTTTCTTCCTGCCCTTCACTACCCAGTTGCAGGACGTCTACAGAACCTGTTTTTCGGTTGATATAGCCCACCTGACCATAACCGGTCATAAACCAGTAATTTCCCTGCCAGTCAGGGATAACATCCAAGGGGGAAACCTCTTCCGGAAGGTGCTCTTTGAGGTCCCAGGTTTCGGCAACCTGCCATTGGTATTGCTGATCTTTCTTCACAGCGTCATAAACACGAATATCCTGATCTGGTGTAGCCACTACTGGCCGTCCCTTCTGATCCATACGGGTATACCAGCCACCGGCCGGATCGGTCAGTCCTTTTCGTTCTGGAATATCGGTTTGGGCGAGTACGTTGAAATTGTCTTTGGGGTCGAACAGAACTAACTGGCTGGGTCCAGTGATGGCAATGCAGACAGAAGCCATCAGCCCCTCCAGGTTTCTCAGCAGTGGAGTACACATTGCCAGATCATCACCCGGAAGAGCGGGTTGATAAGTCGTCATGGGGTTCAGACCTAATGGTCCGGGCAATGGGGAAACACTGGAGTTGTAGCTGTCTCCATGAACTCCTGCACTGCTGTATTCATCCAGCATATAGGGATGATCTTCCATGGGCAGGGGAGGCAGAGGATTAGATGACAGTGGCTGGTTACCTGTCTGAGTAGGGACAGTAATACCCTCCTCTAGTTTAATAGTGGTCTGACCACTCCCATCGGCCAGTGTCCCAAGTTCTCCTACACCGGTCATCAAGTCGACAAGTCTTTCGACATCACTACAACCAGTAAGTCCCAGAGTGCTACCGGTAATCATCAGAGGAAGAACTAAAGCGGGTATGATCTTTTTCATCTTGAGTATCCATGACCTTCTTATTTTGGGAACGAGCCCTTTTTCTTATTAGGCATGGCGATGATGAAGAATCTTGGAAACAGCAGCCAGCAAGCGTGAAATCCTGTATTTCACGGCCTTCACGCGATGATGAAATTGTTTTTAACTTATTGAAAGTTAATGGATTTATTTTTCTTTGTGGTTTTTTCTGAAATGGGTTGGAGTCTGCTTAAGATGCTTTTTAAAGTGGTTGTTAAAGGCATTCTGACTGGCAAAACCAACCTCAAGCGCCACTTCTGAGATGGGTTTATCAGCCTGTTTGATCAATAGTATTTTTGCCTCGCTAAGACGGTACTCATTGATGAATTCAAAGAAGTTCTTTTTGGCACAACTATTAATGACCTGACTGAGATAATTCTCACGAATGCCCAGTTCAGATGCCAGATCACCTACTTTCAGTCCTGGAGTTCGATAACTTTTTGCACTGCTCATATGGGTTTCTAGCTTTTGCCATAGACGCCGCACATCCTGATCGGTCAGTCCAGATCGTTGATATTTTGTTTTACCATTCCCACCTTCCGGTTGATCGTTAGATATAGACGGGTTTCCGGCCTCAAAGATCATGGGCTGTCTCATTCCCATAAAACCAATGCCGTATAGCAATACAACCCGGAATAAAACGGCCACCACCCTGACTTCTGACAGAAAAACACCTAAGAACACTGCCACCAACTCAAATATCAGACTCATTAAGGCTCCTATGACACATATGAGAACCAGAACCTGTAACCAGTGAAGGGTGATTTTTTCAAGAGAGGAAAACTGCTGTTCGATGTTTCTACGGTGTTTTCGTAGCATCACGAAAGACCAGACAGCGTAAGCCAGAAGCACAAGGTCACCTATAAGACTGCGAAGAGCCAGTTCTACCTTGATACCGAGTGTTAATCGTTCGAACGGGGCATGTTGAAACTGTTCGGGTCCCGCCATCATAAAAGTGGAAGCAAAGGCAATCAGGAATGGGAGTATATGCAGGCTGTCGTGTCTGGTTGTTGATTGATCGGGTCTAACCAGCAACCGGACATAAAAATAGAGCAGTGGGCCCGTTAGAAAGTGGATAGTAGCCAGTCGAAAAACAAAGAAAGGGTAAGGTTGATCAACAGGAGTGTAGACGAGGAAAAAAACACTCAGAGTGACAGTTTGCACTGCAATGATAGCCGCCAAAATCCGATTGGCTTTTATACTTCCGGAGGGCAGTGTCATTAACACCATCGCCAGAAGAATTCCCTGTGATACCCCAACCAGTGTCAGCACACTGACCCAATTCAGAATCATTCATTGCTCTCCGCTCGCTAACGAGGAAGTTTAACGAAAAGCTTTGTTGGACTGAACCAGAATAATCCTCGAGTTCCCTGCGACACTTTGTCACCTTCACTTGTGATGTCAGCGCTTTATGATTTTCCTATTATAAAGCTATTCAACCCAAGTGCTCGATGAACAAGAAATTTTACCTGTCTATATGGCGCTGGCATTTCTTTGCCGGACTTTATGTTATTCCCTTTTTTCTGATGTTGTGTATTACGGGAATGGTCATGCTGGCTGCCCCCTGGATTGATCAGTGGCAGTACGGTGATCAGCTAACACATGTCGTTCAACCAGAACCTCAAGCCAAACCTCTTTTACTGGAACAGCAACGGGGTGTGGTGAGTGAGGCTTATCCTGATGCTGTGATTACCGAGTATGTTTCACCGGTTTATGAAGATCAGTCGGGCCTGTTTAAAGTCATTAGTGCTGAGGGTCATGCACTGCTGGTGTTTGTTAATCCCTATACTGGAGACATTCTGGGAGATTTCAAGAATGCTGATCGCTGGTACAGTATTAGCGATGAGATTCACGGTACATTTTTGATGGGCGAGAGTGGTGATGTCCTTATTGAAGTGGCTGCGGGTCTTGGCATTCTGTTATTGATTACCGGATTGTATCTACATTGGCCCAAAACCGGTCGTGCTTTCAAGGTAATGCTATTACCAAAGTTTATTTGGCCTTCTATCTGGAGAAAAGCAAGCAGTGGGGGCAAACGGCTCGTCTGGAAAGATATTCATGCCTCTGCCGGATTTTATTTCAGTGCCTTTCTGCTCTTTTTTCTTCTGACAGGGATGTCCTGGACCGGTATCTGGGGCGCAAAAATTGTTCAGCCTTATAACTCGTTCCCAGCAGAAAAGAGTGCCAGCTCGTGGCAGTCTGATAGTGAACAGGCACCAGCCGTGAAAACGCATGCTGACTTGAGTACCGAAGGGTTGAAGGAAGTTCCCTGGAATCTTGAGTTGACACCAGTGCCGGTTTCCAAAGTGATGGACAGCAATACTCATTCAATGACCCTGGATGAGGTGTTCGCAAAAGCCATTGATCTGGGTTTTAAGCGGACTCAGGAAGGCGCTTTCAGTCAGTCTTTTCGTATAGCTCTGCCTCGTGATGATCTCGGTGTCTATTCAATTATGGCCGTGACCATGAACGGTGATATCAATAATCCACTGGGTGACAGAACGGTGCATCTGGATCAGTACTCAGGGAAAGTACTGGCAGACATTGGCTGGAAAGATTACAACGCAGTCGCCAAGGCAATGGCTGCCGGAGTGGCCTTTCATAAAGGGGGGGCAGGCTGGTGGAATCTGATTTTTTCTGCACTGGTATGCGTCGGCATTCTGCTATTAGCTGTCACCGGTGTTGTGCTTTGGTGGAAGAGACGATCAGCAAAAACGGAGTCGTTATTAAACCCACCACCAAAGCGGCCTCTCTCGGCCCGATCAGGGGGTGAAAAGGGAGTGGTCATTTTGACGCTGGTAACGGGTATCCTGTTCCCTTTATCGGGTGTTGCTATGTTGTTGTTTCTCATCGTTGATGGGTTTTTAAGCAACAGAGTCTCAAGAAACGAACAGGAGTTTGATCTGGAAAGCTCTTAAGCTTTTACCGGGTTTTTCCCCAGCTTTCTTTGCAAGGTCCGGCGATGCATATTCAATTGCCGGGCCGTTTCACTGATGTTCCCTTCGTTCTCAAGCAGTATTCTCTGAATATGCTCATACTCCAGTCTTTCCAGGGATATGGGTCTTTCCGGTACGGGCACTTCATGAGGCATTTCAGGCTGTGAGAATAAAGCAGACATGATTTGTTCCGTGTCGGCGGGCTTACACAGATAGTTGGCCGCACCTAGACGAATAGCCTCTACAGCAGTTGCTATGCTGGCATAGCCAGTCAGTATCAGAATGCGAACTTTGGGATTTTTATTGATCAGTGTTGGGATCAGGGTCAAGCCACTGGCTCCTGACATTTTCAGGTCGACCACCGCTAGCTGAGGCTTGAATTGCTCCAGAATCTCTTCTCCCTGTTCTGCCGAGTAGGCGACTCTGACATCCAGATTTCTTCGACGCATGGCTCTTGCGAGAACCTGGCAAAAAGTCTGGTCGTCATCAACAAGGAGTATCTTGCTGTGGTTTTGGCATGCTTCCGATGCTGAATCGTTCATTTTAACATTTAGGCAGGCTGACTTCGGTAATTGCACCTGATGGTCCATGACTACTTTCTGTGTGCAAGTTGTATAATCTCACAATGCCGTTCAGCTTTTCTATGCTGGCAGCACTGAGTTGCAAGCCTAATCCAAGCCCTTCTTCTTTAGTAGAGATGGTGGTCAATCCGGCGCGCTCAGAAATATCCGGCAGGAATCCCGACCCGTTATCCCGAATTTTATACAGAACCGTATCGGTTTCATGTGTCAGTTCAAGCTCTACATAATCCGGACTGGCATCAGCCGCATTGTTTAATAGATTGATAAGAGCTGCTTTCAGTGCCTGATCCGCTTCGATCTGAAACGGAAACGAGTCAGGACATAGAAATTTTACTTTGATACCTGGACGAAGCAGTTGCCATTCATCGAGTACCTGCAATGTAAATGCATGGGCGCTTTGAACGACAGGTTTCTGGTTTTGACTGCTGGCTACCAACCCGGAAAGACGATCTCTGCATATCTCAATTTGAGAGCGAAGCAGAGCAATGTCATTGCTGAGTTGGGGATTGTTATTGTGATCATCCGCCATCTCGCCCAATACCACACTCATGGTTGATAATGGTGTTCCCAGATCATGAGCTGCACTGGCGGCCATAGTGGCAACACTCATGATACGTTCACTGCGTAACTGGTTTTCCCTGTTGGTGGCTATTTCAGCCCGGTGAGTTCTTATCCTGTCGGCCATGCTGGCAACCAGACCTGTAATCAGGACAGCGCTCAGGGAATAGATGAGCCACATGCCGGCAAGGTGGAGCATCATCATGGACTCCATCACACCATGGCCTGCCATGTCATGGCCAGATGTTTGAGGGAACTGGAGAGGGTGATACCAGCTTTGCAACAGAGTATAAAAAACAATAGTCAGGGTGGTAATGATCCATCGTGGTTTCAGGGGTAATAGCGTTGCACTGACTGCAACGGTTAACAGATAAGCTGAAATCAGAGGGTTGGTGCTGCCTCCACTCCAGTAAAGCAGCGCAGTTTGTAACAGGGTGTCGCCGAGTAGCTGTATAAATAGATCCCTGGAAGAAACCGGAGTCTGACGTTGGTATCTCAACCAGGTGTAACCAATAAGGCAGGCCGTCAGGGTAAACACGATAATGACAGCAGGCCAGAGAGGTTTTAAGTCAAAATAACCGTCAGCCGCTATTAACAGGCAAGCCTCTGTCAGCAGGATTATCAATCGAATGATGTTGAGGATTTTTAAGTTCCTCAGTCCTGCGTTCAGGGTGGAAGTCATTGAGAGAGTCCGTTCATGGATTATTTATAAATAGCCAGATAAGTGCCTGCAGCAATCATAATACTGCCGGCGCCTTGATTCATCTTACGTTGTGCACGGGGTGTTTTAAATACACTGCCCAGTCGCTCGGCGCCCAATGCAATCAGCATCAAGCCCGTCATCAGTGCAGTGACTGTTAGACTTGTGGCTAAAAGAATGTCCTGACTGTTGAGTATGGTTAAATCCATAAAGGTCGGCAAAAACGATATGTAGAATAAAATGACTTTTGGATTGGAAGCCGATATCAAAAAGCCCTGAACAAAGCCTGCAGTGCGAGATAAACTTTCAGAGTTTTGCTTTGGTCCCATGGTTTCTTGAGCTTTGGGCAGGGCTGTAATCAGTTTGTAGCCCAGGTAAATCAAATAAGCGGCCCCTATGTAACGAATGACAACAAAGAGCGTTGCCCAGTTTTCAGCGATGGCAGCCAGACCAAAACAGGCCAGCAATAAATAAACAACATCACTTAAAACCATGCCAGCTGCAAGCGAGGTGCACTGTTTAGCGTCTGAAACCATCGCTCTGGCTACGATTGCAAATACACCAGGCCCCGGTGTGACACTAAAGATCAGCATAGCGATAAAAAAGGTGACGGCACTTTCTATGGTCATTCTGAACGCTCGAAAACAGAGGGGGAGAAGGTACTGATTTAATATCTGAGGATCCTGACAATACTACTCGACAAGTGCTTGGTTTTTCTATTAGTAGGCTTTCGGTTGAGGGGTCAGCAATTGTCTCAATAACGATACGTACCTGTCCGGTATTGTGATCCAGTGTGATAAAAAATATCCTGATGACAAACTATAGATGAAAAAACACTAATTTATGCGCATAAACGAAACAGTTCTATCTTGAATACTGTTCGTTTTAGCCGCCCCTCAGCTTGGTTGTCGCATGATTCAGAGCCATGATGAGGTGAAAAACAGAAGGCGTGACACAGAATGAGCTACGTTCTATCCATTGATCAGGGGACAACCAGTAGTCGGGCGATTCTCTTTAACCGCAAAAGTCAGATAGCGGGTATAACCCAGAGAGAGTTCACTCAGCATTATCCACAAGCCGGTTGGGTAGAGCATGATCCCATGGAAATCTGGGCGACCCAGCGTGCAGTTTTGACCGAAGTGCTGGCTAAAACCGGAATCTCTTCCAGAGAAATTGCTGCAATTGGTATTACCAATCAGCGTGAAACAACTGTCGTATGGAATAAAGAAACCGGTCGGCCTGTTCATAATGCCATTGTCTGGCAGTGTCGTCGTACCACCGATATTTGTGAGCAGCTTCGGGAAGAGGGCTTCGAAGAGTATATTCGAGAGAAAACCGGGCTGGTTTTGGACGCCTATTTCTCGGGCACCAAGGTCAAGTGGATCCTGGATAACGTAGAAGGTGCCCGAGAACAGGCACAACGTGGTGAGCTGTTGTTTGGCACTATTGATACCTGGCTGACCTGGAAGCTTACAGATGGCAAAGCCCATGTCACAGATGCTTCTAATGCTTCACGAACCATGCTGTTCGATATCCATGATCTGGACTGGGATGACACCATTCTTGAGAAACTGGGAATTCCTCACAGTATGTTGCCAGAAGTGAAAAGCTCTTCTGAAATCTATGGGCATACCCGTGTGGGTAAAAGCGACATCCCCGTTGCCGGAATAGCGGGCGACCAGCAGGCTGCGCTGTTTGGGCAAATGTGTATCAAGGAAGGAATGGCCAAGAATACTTACGGTACTGGCTGCTTTCTGCTCAAAAATACGGGCAAGAGACCGATTAAGTCCACCCATGGATTGTTGACCACCATTGCCTATAGCCTGAATGGTCAGGTGACCTATGCGCTGGAAGGTTCTGTCTTCATGGGAGGAGCTTCAGTTCAGTGGCTTCGTGATGAACTTGGACTGGTTCGTGATGCTGCTGATACCGCTTATTTTGCCAGCAAAGTTGAAGACACTAACGGTGTTTATGTCGTACCTGCTTTTGTAGGGTTGGGTGCTCCATACTGGGATCCCTATGCTAGAGGAGCCATTTTTGGTCTGACCCGTGGTGCTAACCGGAATCATATTGTACGGGCCACTCTGGAAGCGATTGCCTATCAGTCCCGGGATCTGATTGATGCGATGGAACAGGACTCTGGTATTCAACTGAGTCAGTTGAAAGTAGATGGTGGTGCTGTAGCCAACGACTTCCTGATGCAATTTCAGTCAGACATTCTGGGAGTGACGGTTGCAAGACCTGAACTGATTGAATCTACAGCTGCTGGTGCTGCTTATCTGGCGGGTCTGGCGGTTGGTTTCTGGAAAGATACAGATGAGCTGTCTCAGCTGGTTCAGGTGGATAAGGAATTTGAACCTGAAATGGCCGAAGATAAACGCTCGGAGCTTTATGCAGGTTGGAAAAAAGCCGTTGAGCGAAGTCAGCATTGGAGTGATTAACCGCTTCTTTATTCTCCCTCTTTGAACGTTGGGTTACCGGGTTCTTCATCGCTACATGAGTGGGTGGTGTAGAACCGGGCAGCCAATGGCAAGCTGAGTCGGAAGGCTTCATCTTCGAAGCTTCGGTCCAGATAATGCTTTTCAAACTCCTTCTTTTTAATAGAGCCTTCTTCCAGTTGTCGGACATGAACTAATTCATGAGCCATAGTCACTCTTATTTCACTGGGTTCGAGGCCTTCTGCCAGAGCAATCAGATATTTTTTAGGACCCAGTTTTTTAGCGAATCCTTTTAAACCCGGTTTATCCATTCTTTTCGTCAGGTGAAGAATGGTGACGCCACTAATTCCCAGCTCTTCCATATAGAAAGCCTGCATATCGAGAAAGTCACAACCAAAGTTGTTTAAATGAGTGGCATGAGAAGAAACAGCCAGAAAAGAAAGCGTTGTTAAGAGAGCGAATCGAAATCTCTGAATCATTAAACAGGCCTGTTAAGCTAGCTAAAGGGCTTCGATAGCTCAATGCAGTTCGGCTAAACAGGAGAAGACTTTATATGGGCTGGTTGCAGAAGCAGATTCAATTGTCGGAAAAAGACAGGGGCTTCCATCTAATTACCGATGAATTAGAGTCTCAGTTACCCGAGTTGTCACAGTATCAGGTGGGTCTGGCTCATATCTTCATTCAGCATACATCCGCCTCTCTTACCTTGAATGAGAATGCTGATCCGGATGTGCGTCGCGATATGGAAATATTTTCCCTTCAAGCTATTCCTGATGGTGCCGACTACTATCGCCATGTCCTTGAAGGGCCCGATGATATGCCGGCCCATGTGAAATCAAGCCTGTGGGGAGCCAGTGTGACGCTTCCTATTACCGACGGACGGTTCAATCTTGGAACCTGGCAGGGAGTCTGGCTTGGGGAGCACAGAGAGCAAGGTGGAAGGCGTCGGCTCATTGTGACTTTACAAGGAAACTTATATAGGTAATTATAATTTTATAAGGTTTTTTAATAACAAAGTATCAATGGAGGACTCGAACCGACTGGCGTTTTAACTACGCTGGACTATAACTAAAAAAAATCGGAACTAAAGTCATAAGTTAATGGGTTGAAGCAAAGATTGCTTCACTGACCAGTATCCAAGAGGAAAGAGCTATGGCACGGAAAACGCCGAAAAAAGCTGCTGCTGGTTTTGATGGGGTTGATATCAGTTTTCTGGGGAGTCGAGACGAACCAGCTGATCAACGCACTGTAGAGTCCCGGAAAAAACTTAGAGAAAGTCTCAATACTCAGGTAGAGGCCTTTCTCAATTCTGGAGGCGAAATAGAAGAAGTCCCATCAAACGTTACTGCGGATCCGCCTAAAAAGCCTTCGAGCGAATATGGTAACCGCCCAATCTGACATGCTTTTTAAGCCCGACATTGTCGGGCTTTTTTATGACCATGGATTGGTCTGTATCCTTGTATTGCAGGAGCAAATACAAGGATCGTTTAGAGTAATTCAGAATTTCCTCATCAATTTTCAACAACCACTAAAGGCCCGTCCGAATATTCTTTCAGCTCACCAATAGGCTCCAGTGAAAGGCCAAACTTTCTGGTAATGGCAAGAAACTCTTCTTCGCTTTCTTTATCGACTGCAACCAACAACCCACCACTGGTCTGAGGATCACAAAGGATCTGCTTTTGTTCTTCCGTGATGGCTGCAGCCTTATGGCCATAGCTGTCAAAATTACGCAGAGTGCCGCCTGGAATACAGCCTTGCTGCTGGTATTCACTGACATGTGGAAGCAGGGGCAGACTGCTCATTTTGAGGTTTGCAGCTACTTTACTGCCTTCACAAACTTCAATCAGATGGCCCAGCAGACCAAATCCTGTGACATCGGTAATCGCACTGATGCCTGGCAGTTTAGCCAGTTCGGCACCGATCGTGTTGAGAGTGCACATAGCATCGCGAGCAAGATGGCTGTGTTCTTCCTTGAGTCGCTTTTTCTTTTGAGCGGTCGTCAGAATACCTACACCTAAAGGTTTGGTCAGATAAAGCTTGCTTGTAGCTCTGGCCTGATCGTTACGCTTGAGTTGCTCCAGCGGCACTCTGCCAGTGACAGCCAGTCCGAAAATGGGCTCAGGTGCATCGATGCTGTGTCCACCTGCCAGTGGAATACCGGCATCTGCACAAGCCTGACGACCTCCATCCACAACTTGTGCGGCAATTTCAGGAGGCAGTATATTCACAGGCCAGCCCAGAATGGCGATAGCCATCATGGGAGTACCACCCATGGCATAAATATCACTGATCGCATTGGTAGCGGCGATTCGCCCGAAATCGAAGGGGTCATCGACAATAGGCATGAAAAAGTCGGTGGTGCTGATCACACCTTCACCATTGCCCAGGTCAAAAACTGCGGCATCGTCCTTGCTGGAATTACCGACAATCAGTCCTGGAAAATCAGGTAATTGAAGCTTGGTTTTCAAAATACCATCGAGAATCTGAGGTGATATCTTGCAGCCGCAGCCTGCGCCATGACTGTATTCAGTCAGCTTGATGTTGGCAATGTCTACAGAAGTCATTGGAGTGCTCAAGAGGGGTAAACTGGAAAGCTATGCACTCTAGCATTAACAGAAGCAGAAGCAAGTGGGAGGGGACAGGAGCCCAGGGGCTCCTGCTGCATCAGTATCAGAACTTGATGCTCCAGCTGTTCAGGGTGCCGGTATCCCTTTTGTAGTGGTCACTGACTTTCAGACTCCAGGTGCCCTGGGACTCAACGCCAGCCATATTCACTTGATAACTGGTCACCAGGTTATCGGTGCTGTCATTACTGACACTCTTCAGGTCACTGGTTTGACCATTAGGTGCAACCAGCTGGATTTTCAGATCCCCCCGATAAGTATGAGTAATATTGACGCTGACCGTCACGGTACCTGAATCACCACTGCGTGTACTGTTTACAGTGCTGGTGATGCCCGTTGCATTGTTATCAGGAATAGCTACAGGAGTAGTGTTAGAGAACTCATCAGAACCGCCACCACCACCGGGTGCAGTGTAATCTGCCACCAGAGACACTCCGGAGAATGAGCTATAGCCTCTCAGCATAACGTGCCATGTGCCGGAACCGGGAGAGGTGAATGAGCAACTTTCACTGTTACCGGAGCGGTATGGACGGCAGTCGTAGCTGCTGGTCGTCGGCTTGCTGCCACGACGAACGTAGAGGTCGGCGTCACCACTGCCACCTGACATATTAAACGACAGGTTGGTCGCGCCTGCGGGCACTTCAAAGGTGTATTCCAGCTGCTGGCCAGAGTTTCCGCTCAGGCCTGACTTGGCTACGCCTTTTGCCAGTTCATTGCCTGAAGGAGGAGGTGTTGTTCCGCCACCGTTTACAGCCTGAAGAGCTGCGTGAGCATCAATGATACCTGCACCACAGTTGCTGGTAGAACACTGACGTGTGCTGACGGAAGGGAATGCTCTGGCAGAATTTTCAATGATGGTCTCAACCTGATCCGGAGTCAGATCGGATTTCACGGAATACATCAGAGCGGCTACGCCAGCAACGTGAGGCGCGGCCATACTGGTACCCTGGTAGAAGGCATAGCTGTCGCTGCCAGGACCTTTTTGTCCACTGTTGAGGGTAGACAGAACACCGTTGGCTGGGTTTTGAGTTTCACCACCTGGAGCAGCAATATCAACCACAGAACCGTAGTTGGAGTAGTAAGCTCTGCCACCGTCACGCTTGTTGGAAGCTACGGTGATAACACCATCACAGCTGGCAGGTGAGAAGCCGGAAGCGTTCTGGTTACTGTTACCTGCAGCTACAACAACAGTGGCTCCAGCGGCTCTGACACTATTGATGGCGTCAGTATAAGTCTGGCTACAGGGAGAACCGCCACCGAGACTCAGGTTAAGTACTTTGGCTGGAGTTGCGTTAGCAGGAACTCCTGATACGGAGAGACCTGCAGCCCAGCGCATACCGTCGGTGATATCAGAGGTGTAACCACCACAGCGTCCAAGAACCCGGATGGGCTGGATTTTTGTATTCCAACTGACACCAGCAATACCTGTGTTGTTATTACTGGCAGCCGAAATAGTTCCGGCAACGTGGGTACCGTGCCAGCTGCTGGTGGTCTCTGAAGGAGGATAGGGTTGTCCATTGCCATCGGTGCCACAGGCACCTGCTGGAGCCCAGTCGCCGACGTCAGAAGCATCACTGTCGCGGCCATTACCATCCTGGGAAACGTTGGTATCGCTGATGAAGTCATAACCTGCAACCAGATTGGGCGCCAGGTCCGCATGGGAGCGAATACCGGTATCAATGACAGCTACGGTTATGCTGGGAGAACCCGTAGTGATATCCCAGGCTGCTGGCAGATTGATACCACCGGCTGATTCAAAGTAGTGCCATTGTTCGTTATAGCGAGTGTCATTGGGTGTCGCCATGGGGTACATAATGTAATCCGGCTCTGCATAGAGAACATTTGACTGCTGAGAAATCTCGGCAGCGAGTTGTTCCATATCCTGAAGGGATTTGTATTCGCCCAAATCTACGACACTGGCTCCGTTTGTCATGGTGCGTACATTCAGTACCTGATTGCCGGTTAAATTAGCAATCGCAGGCTCTGAAGAGACTGACAAGGCATTCATGGGCGAAGCGTATTTAATGATCAAACGATTTGTGCTGCTTGACTGGTTATCCACCTCACTTGCCATAGCAACAGTGGTGACTGTTGATAGCAGTATTGAGCCCGCCAGTTTTGATAAAGTCAGTTTTTTTATTTTCATTATTTTTATAGATATCCGTATTTAATACTCTTCAGTTTCGAAAGGGTTTTCCGGGGTGTAAGAGTATTGTTTATCCATAAGATGCTGGGATTCAGCATTTATTGAATATTCTCTCCAATCCAAAAGTTGGAAAATGAGAGAAAATAAATTAAATCAGCTAAGGTGGGTGAAATTCAAACAGTTTTTCTTTGAGGACTTGTTTTTGTGGAATTGTTGGCGATTTCTTTCTGCCAAGAAAAGCAATGAATTTTAATTATCATTCTTATCAATAAGTGCGTGGTCGTTTAATTGGCAGTATTTATAGTGTGACTTTGTTTTCAGATAAAGTCTAAGTCATTGGGTTTATTTTAAAAGGTTTTCTTGAGTTGTGAATGCCGTTGTTAATTGATGGGTGGCATAACCGGTTGAATCTCATTGAGGCCGTCGGATTCTAAGTATCGAATCAATGGGTTCTCGTTCAGAGTTTTAATATCCAGTGGTTCATCCGAAAGAAAAATAATACCGCAGGAGCTATAGGGGCGAACCAGGGAGAGTGTTGCATCGGAAGAGAGGTCGTCCAGTTTTTCCATGAGTAATTCAGCATCGCAGCTTTCTACCTGATCAGGATGAAACACGGCAATCCAACGATGTGTTGAATGGCTGAATTCTGCATGGGAGAAAAGTGGCAGTGAAAGAGTGAAGAAAAATATGAATAGGCGATACAAGATTTTTTCCTTCTAACGAACTGAATGACAGGTTTTTATTGCGTTAATAAAAAGTCTCCCATAGGGAGATAGCCCTGTCTATAGCTTGTAGGGCGTTAACAGACATTGTAAGCATAGCGGGATAAGAAAAAAGGAGCCTGTCACAGTCGATAATACAGGTTTAGACTAAGCTCCACTTCAGATGAATTTTCTGTAGGGCTAAGGGAAGTGGCACAAGAAAGCTTACCGCAGTAAAGTGCCACTTTTCCCCTCTTGACGACTGTAGCTGCCATGACCACCATTACTATTCCTCCAGAGTGCAAATATCTAATCAAACTTGCTGCC
>NZ_JBPCXO010000072.1:0-2850 GCF_051008435.1 Endozoicomonas sp.
AAAGAACGGCCCAATTATTCGATGAATTCGATTAAATAGGTCAACTATTCTCACGAATCCATCGAATAATTCGACTCGTTCTACTGAAATTTATGCTCGAAAGCATAAGTCCGACAGGCTCCTGGAACGGTGAATCGAGGGTAGACTTCAGGGCTGAGAAAGGCCAGCTTGTCATTGGTGGCTTTTCGGGTAATGACTGAGCCGGAATTACTTTCGGAACCCGTGGCTGGCAGGGTCAGAACATTGCCAGCGGGAATGGCCTTATGCACCGTGGCGTTATCGCTGAGAATCGTCCAGGGATCGCCTTCAAAAGGAATGGCTGCAGCAATAAATTTGGTGCCATCAATGACTGAGCCACCGCCAACGGCCAGCAGGAAGTCAATGTTTTCCTGTTTTGCCACTTGGACCGCTTCCATCAGTGTTTCATAGGAAGGGTTAGGTTCAATGCCTCCAAACTCTGTGATTGAGGCATGGTCTTTCAGGGCTTCTTTGACCTGCTGAAGAGTGCCATTCTTTTTAATGCTGCCACCCCCGTAGGTGATCAGTATTCTGGCATCCTGGGGGATTTCTTCGGCAACGCGGGCGATCATACCCTGGCCAAAATGAATGCGTGTTGGGTTTTGAAATGAAAAATTTTTCATAAATGACTCTAATGCTTAGCTGAGTTTTACCAGCATTTTGCCGGTGTTTACGCCAGAGAAAAGCCCCAGAAAGGCGTCAGGTGCCTGTTCGATACCTTCAAAGACGGTCTCTTTCCAGGAAACTTTTCCTTCCTGTATCCACTGGCTCATTTGTTGGACGAAATCGGGATAATGTTCCCAGTGGTCAGACACAATAAAACCCTGCATTTTCAGCTTTTTCACAATCAGCTGGGACAGGTTTGCCGGTCCGGGAATGGGAGACGTGGCATTGTACTGATCGATCATGCCGCAGACTGCAATACGTCCATGATCGTTCATGATATTGAGCACTGCTTCAAGGTGTTTGCCTCCGACATTTTCGAAATACACATCAATGCCTTCGGGACAGGCTTTGGCAATGGCACTTTGTAAATCACTGTCGGTTTTGTAATTTACCACCGCATCTACCTTTAAAACTTCCTGCAGGTAGCGGGCTTTTTCATCGGTGCCGACACTGCCAGCAACATAACAGCCTTTGAGTTTTGCGATCTGGCATACAGTAGAACCAACAGCGCCGGATGCTGCAGAAACAAATACACGGTCGCCTTTTTTCAGTTCGGCAATTTGCATCAACCCTGCCCAGGCTGTCATACCCGGCATGCCGAGTATGCCCAGATAGGCCTGATCATCGACGGATGTCTTCGGTAAAGGTTGAAGGTCTTGACCTTCGGAAATGAAAAACTCGCGCCAGCCCATCATGCTGGATACTTTGGTGCCTTCAGGCAGGGATGGGTTGCGAGACTCTACCACTTCTCCGATGGCTCCACCTTCGAGAGGGGCGTTTATAGAAAAGGGGGGGACATAACTTTTACGGTCAATCATGCGCCCCCGCATGTAGGGGTCAACAGACATCCAGAGGTTTTTAACCAGAACTTCACCCTCTTTCAGCTCTGCAACAGGCTGGTTGACCAGTTTGAAACAGTCTCGGTCAGGGAGACCTTCGGGGCGTCTGGCAAGGTGAATTTCACAACTTTTCTCTATAAACATGGACGGAAATCCTAAAACTAATGTTCATAGGTAATTTATCGTTGTGATGACTATGACTCCAATGCATCATTGTTATAGTAATCATGACTGTGAGTAATGGCTTTGCCTGTTGATAATCTGTCGTCTTCTGATTTGAATCTGTTGCCGGTATTGCAAGTGCTCATGGAAGAGCGCAGTGTGACGCGCGCGGCAGGTCGATTAAATCTTACCCAGCCTGCCATTAGCCGCAGTCTGGCCCGGTTGCGGGTATTGTTTGATGATCCTCTCTTTACCCGGACGCCTCAAGGGTTGGCTCCCACCCCCCGGGCCCAGGATATAGCTCTGGGACTGCAAAAATCATTACAGGATATCAGCCAGCTCATTGAGCCCCCCCGGTTCATAGCTTCTGAGTCTGAACACAGTTTCAGAATGGCTTCTTCCGATTACGGGGCTCAGGTATTGCTGCCTGATGTTATTAGACGGCTGAGCAGTGAAGCTCCGGGGATATCGTTGGAGATTGTTCCCTGGCGAGCCCATCTGCTTCATGAACTGGATCAGCAGAATGTAGATCTGGCTACCTGCTCAATAACCGATGCGCCTGCGATGATTCATGGACGCGGTGTAGGTCAGGACAAGTTTGTCTGTGTTGTGCGAGATTCCCACCCGCTGGTGGAGCAGGGGATGGATATTGAACGCTATGCCAGTCATTCCCATGCACTGATTACTATGGGTGGGGAGCGTAAGGGAGCTGTCGACTATCTGCTGGAAGAACAAGGTTTGTCCAGACGAATTGCTTTGAGAGTTCCGCACTTTGTGGCGGCTCTGGCTCTGGTTGCTCATACCGATTATATACTGACTGTGCCTTATGGTCTGGCGAGCAGCTGCGCTGATCATTACGGATTGAAGATATTGCCTTTTCCAATGGATCAGAAGCCATTCACTTATTCGATCATCTGGCATGAGCGGCATATGAAAGAGCCTGCCCATATCTGGTTTCGACAACTGGTTTATGATGAGCTGACTCAGAAGATCAATAAGCTCAAACTTGAATGTACGATCTGAGCAGCTTGTGACTGACTAGGAGCCTGTCGGACTTACCACTGACCTACTGCGAAAAAGCCTGATTTGGCCATTTTTTATGATTCTTTTCGTTGAATAGCTCGCTATTCGCCTCAAATAATCATAAAAACTGTCTCAAACCGGA
>NZ_JBPCXO010000073.1:0-4498 GCF_051008435.1 Endozoicomonas sp.
AGCTTTCCAGCTTTCCAGCTTTCCAGCTTTCCAGCTTTCCAGCTTTCCAGCTTTCCAGCTTTCCAGCTTTCCAGCTTTCCAGCTTTCCAGCTTTCCAGCTTTCCAGCTTTCCAGCTTTCCAGCTCTATTTGTATGGAATAAGTATCAAGTTATTTTTTCTTATTAGTGCATAAGCATTCACTGATAGAATGCACTCAGACGATGAGAGAAATGTGTAAAGACCCCGCTCAAAAAGCAGTGGCTGCATTTCCTGCAAACAATAATGATCATTGGAAGAGAGAGTGGTTCGGGTGGATTATTTGCCGTTGTTCCTCGAAGTTCGTGACCGTCCCTGTCTGCTGGTTGGAGGGGGGGATATTGCACTGCGTAAAGCCAGGTTACTGGATGATGCGGGTGCGAACATTCAATTGGTAGCGCCAGAGATTCATCCGGACTTGATGGCTTTGATCAAGGCCGGAAATCATCACTTCCAGCAAAAAGTATTTGAGACTCGTGATTTGGATGGCGTCTGTCTTGTGATTGCTGCCACCGATGAGCCGGACGTGAATTCGACAGTGGCCCTGCAGGCAAAAAAACAAAACTTGTTTGTCAACGTAGTGGATGATGCTGAATCCGGTAATGCTGTGATGCCCTCTATTGTTGATCGCTCTCCCGTTATGGTGGCTTTTTCAACTGGAGGAAAGGCCCCAGTGTTAGCGCGCATGTTAAGACAGCAACTGGAGTCTATTCTGCCCGCTGGCTATGGTCGTCTGGCACAGTTGGCCGGAGAGTTCCGCTCAAAAGTGTCTCAGAAATTCGATCATATCAACGACCGCAGGTATTTCTGGGAACGGGTGTTGACCGGAAATGTGGCAGAAAAAGCCATTTCCGGCGATGTTGAGGTCGCTCAGCGATTGATGGAAGAAGCGCTGGAACGATCCGAACCGGTTTCCACCGGAGAGGTTTATCTGGTCGGCGGTGGCCCGGGCGATCCTGACTTGCTGACATTCAAAGCGTTGAGACTGATGCAGCAGGCGGATGTTGTGCTTCATGACCGTTTGGTGTCTGAGCAGGTGTTGTCATTGTGTCGCAGAGATGCAGATTACATTTATGTGGGCAAAAAGCGCGACCGACATGCTCGTCCTCAGGAAGAAATTAATCAGCTGCTGGTGGATCTGGCCCAACAAGGCAAGCGGGTATTACGTTTGAAAGGAGGGGATCCGTTTATCTTTGGTCGGGGAGGTGAGGAAATTGATACTCTGGCCGAAGAGAATATTCCTTTCCAGGTGGTTCCAGGTATCACTGCCGCATCCGGTTGTGCCAGTTATGCCGGTATCCCGCTGACCCACAGGGATCATGCCCAGTCCGTCCGGTTTGTGACCGGTCATCTTAAAGACGACAGCTATAACCTGAACTGGCATGAAATGGTGGATCCATCCCAGACTCTGGTGTTTTACATGGGACTGATGGGGTTGCCAAGGATCTGTGAAGAGCTGCATAAACATGGACGCAGTATTGATACACCTATTGCGCTTATCGAGAAAGGTACAACCCAGGATCAAAGGGTGTTTACCGGGACACTGGAGAACATCAGCCGTATGGTTGAAGGAAACGGTGTGAAGGCTCCGACTCTGATCATTGTTGGAGATGTCGTTCAGCTCCATGACAAGCTTAAATGGTTTCACCCTGAAAGTGCTTAACCTTTCAGGCTGTGATGATGTCCATATAAAGTGCTTGTGCCATATCGATCAAAACGGGTTCCTGAGACAGATGCAGAGTCGACAGTAACCCGTTGAAGGCCATTTCTGCCTTGATGGCCTTTATCCCCGCTTGGGCAATGTTATTAGCCTTCAACAGCTGTTCTACCCGATTAATGACACTGCTCTTGTAGTGTGTGCAAACCCCACTGATCTTTTCATTAACCTGGGCATACTCACTAAAGGCCAGCTGGAAATAACAGCCATGGAATTGTCCGAGATCAACGCCTTTGCGCAGAGCATCAAAGCGAGTGGTCAGCTTCTCGGACAGAGTCAGAGAGTCGTCAGACATTAATCGATCAAGACTTTTAATTGCCAAATCACTGTAGGCTTCCAGGGCCGAGGCAATAAGGTTTTCTTTGGTAGAGAAATATTTGTAAATGGTCGCCTTTGACAACCCCGTAGCGGCAGTAATCCGACCCATACTGGTGCCATGAAAACCATATTGTGAGCAAAGCTCTACGGTTTTTCGAATGGCATTTTGTTTCTTTTCCTCTGTTCTGGTCATGGCAGTCACCTGATTTAACTCGTCGATAAACTATCAAACTAAACGATTTAGTTCAAAATTTGTTTGACAGCTTTCTGCAGGGTAATTAGGGTAATCGATAAAAGTGAACTAATTAGTTTATTTCAGTATTTGTGGAAATAAAAGTCAGGCAGGATCGTTTATGCGTCAATGGGTGAAGACTTTCAATACATGGAGACCCAGTGAAAAAGGTCTGGTCGTCTATCTGAGTCTGGTTTGTGCAATCTACCTGATCTGGTTGGGTGGCCTCAAACTGACTGAACCGGAGTTGAAACAGATCCAGTACTGGCTGGGTAACAGTCCACTGTTTGCTCCATTGCTCTCCTGGCTGGGCAGCTCTGTCATTGCTGTTCTGATGTTAATATTTGAAGTCACTGCAGGTCTACTCCTCCTAACGGGTCTCTTCAGGCCTGCATTAGGGGCAGTGGGGGCCGCTATGGCTTCACTGGTTTTCCTGCTGAACTTTCTCTACCTGTTTACCAACCCTGTCTGGGTCAGCAGTCTGGGTGGGTTTCCATTTCTGGGGTCTGGTCAGGGGGTTGTCAAATATCTTTCCATGTGGGTAGTGGCAGCCTATGTCCTGGTCTTTCAGCTGGAACAGGTCACCTCAGGTAGAAGTCTGGAGACGTTCAAAGTGGGATTAACTCGACTGGCATTTGTGGGTGTGGCCATTGTCATGGGCTGGATCGGTTGGTTGAAGTTCTACACCTTTGAAGCGGAAGGTATTGTCAGGCTCATGGAGTCCAACTTTCTGTTCAGCTGGACCTATCTGATCTGGGGTGTACAGGGTGCGTCTAATTTTATTGGCATCGTGGAATGGCTGTTTCTCTTGCTGTTATTGTCTATGCCCTGGAATCGAACACTGGGTCGACTGGGCATATTGGGAATAGCGGCCACCGCTTTTGGAACCCTGACTTTTCTGTTCTCAGTACCAGGCTGGAATGAGGATGCTTTCTTCCCATTGCTAAACGGCTCTGGCGTCTTTTTCATTAAAGACCAGTTGTTATTGGCCTGTGCATTGATCATTGGTTATCGGTATCAATGAATAAATTAATTATTAAGTTCTAATCAGGGTCATAAAAGAAATCAATTTCAAAGTGAACGCTCGTAGCAATATCCTTTCATTGTCTGGTCAGGACCAGAAAGCGCCCTGATCTCAGTCAGTTTTGAAACTGGTTGGGGTCAGGTTTAACACCTGTTAAGCCTGCGTCCAATTTTCTGGACACACTCTGCTTTATAAATGAGATTGTTGCCATGCCAGGAAGACACATATCCTATGCCGCCCAGAATTTTGATGGCCTGTCCTATCTGGCTCAGGATATACCCAGTGTTGCACTGGTGACCGAGGGCGGTGGTCAGCGTGGCATTTTTACAGCAGGGGTGCTGGATGCCTTTCTTAGCGCCGAATTTAATCCCTTTGGTTTGATGATTGGCACCTCTTCCGGGGCTTTGAATCTGGCATCCTATATTTGTGGCCAGCAGAAACACGCTTATCGGGTGATTACCGAAGCGACGACTTCACAAGACTTTTTTGCCCTTAAGCGTTTTCTGATGGGGAAGGGAGGACTGAATCTGGACTGGTTGGTCCAACAGGTTAAGTCCGACTTAAGGCTGGACTGGCAGGTCGGGCGTGAAAATATGCGAAACCGAACCGTATTGGCCAGTGCCTGTGGTTTGAGCGAACATCAGGCCTGTTACTTCAACCTGGCCGAAGACGATTGGCAACTGGCTTTAAAAGCGAGCTGCTCCATTCCTTTGTTGCATAGACAACCTGTACAGAATGAATCAGATCGTTTTGTGGATGGTGGTGTTTGTGCACCTATACCGGTTCAGGAAGCTTACCGTCGTGGATACCGACACATTGTTGTCGTTCGTACCATGCCTGTTGAATTCAATGGTGAGCATCAATGGCTTAAAGGAATGAGCAAGTGGATGAAAAAGACAAGAGCGTCCGATCTGGTGGGTCTGCTGGTTGAGCACGAAGAAAGCTATCGAAAGAATCAGGCGTTTCTGGCTTCACCTCCCGATGATGTCACCATTTATGAAATTCATCCCAACAAGGCCCTGGATTCTAAATTGATTGGCAGTCCCGTAGACGCTCTGGAGAGGGATTATCGGTTGAGCGTAAAACCCCGTACTTTGAGTGCGGGGATGTAAGCTCGTCGGCGATAGCCGACTAATGCGGTGTTCTCTGCTGCTGAACGTACTGTTTGATGACTTCTATAGGAGCGCCACC
>NZ_JBPCXO010000074.1:0-20012 GCF_051008435.1 Endozoicomonas sp.
AGCATAAAGGCGGTAAAAGGCTGCCAATCTGTAAAAATGAGCAAATCACGTCGGAGATATGGATGTTTTTTGCTCATTTTGTGATTTTGGATATCTGAATAACCTATTCTCGGTCAGGCTCCTAGCCAGAACGGCCGGTAACAGTCTGACATTAACCTGTGTACCACCCGGTTCAGGTGAACAGATGGCACTGGACAGAGACCTCGACGGTTTCTTGAACCGGGATGAAATGGTTGCTGACAAAAACCCGGCTGATGCTTCAAGTTTTCCTGGCAGCTGATCGGTATTGGCTTGTTTCGCTCAAATGTCTGGGAACAATGGCGCCAGGGTAGGAAACAACGATAGATGCCATTTGCTGTGCGCAGTGAATGGCATCTTCTATGGGCTCGTTGTTGATTCTGGCCGCCAGGTAAGCGCCATTAAAGGCATCTCCTGCGGCAGTGGTATCGAGAACGTTCTCTGCATTGATGGCGGGCAACTGCTTTTCTATTGAGGCTGTTTTAACAAAACAGCCACTTCCGCCTTGCTTGATTACTATTTCGGGAATCTGCTCCAAACGTTTCAACACCTCAGATAACGATCTATCTCCAAACAGTTCCAGTTCGTCATCCAGTGAGAGCAAGGCTATGTCGGTCAGGGCGAGTACTTCTGAAATACACTGACGAGCTTCTGCTCCAGATGACCAGAGTGAGGCTCGATAATTGCTGTCAAAGGCAATTCGGGCACCTCTGCTTTTTGCCTGCTGCAGAATATCCAGTAAAAACCGGCGACTATGATGATTCAGGATGGCCAGAGTGATTCCTGAGAGGTAGTAGAGGTCATAACCCTGCTGAAGTTCGGCTAACTGCCTGGCCTCAAGACCCGCAGTAAACATATAGCGGGCCGCTGAATCCTCTCTGTTGTAACTGAAGCTTCTTTCTCCGTCAGGCGACAGGTGTATTCGGTACTGTCCTGGCTGTTTGCCTTTCACGTAGCCTACCAGTTCGCAGTCGACGCCTTCATCTTTCCATTCATCTAATAACGTTGAGCTCAGAGGATCGTGCCCAAGCGCTGTAATAAAACTGATCTTTCTTCCGTTATTCAATGAGCGCTTCATATAGACAGCGGTGTTATAGACGTCCCCTCCGCATCTAAAAGCATCGTTAAATGATGCCGTGGCGTGCTGCTCTTCCATGCATTCTCCGATGCAGGCAATGGTCTGAATCATAGGGTTACCTCGCATCACTCATAGTCAGTGACTGTTCTATTCCTGTCATCAAACCACGCAACTCTGCCAGCCCCTTCATTCTGCCAATGCAGGAATATCCGGGGTTGGTCTTTTTATTGATGTCATCCAATATCTGGTGGCCATGATCAGGTCGCATTGGAATGCAGTGGTCACAGCGGCCTTCCTGTTTCCTTCTGAGCTGTTCAAGTAGCAGATTACGGACGATAGGAAACATATCATGGTCGCCCTTGAGGTGATCCGCTTCGTAGAAGCTCCTCTGATCTGCTTCCAGTGAGGTATTGCGCAAATGGACAAAGTTGATGCGGTGCCCCAGTCTTTGAGCGAGCCCTGCCAGATCAATGCCTTTTCGAGGCCCCAGTGAGCCACAGCAAAGAGTGATGCCATTGGCTGGAGAATCAGCCATGTCAATAATGTCAGAGAGGTCTGCTTCGGTACTGGCAATGCGCGGTAATCCCAGTAATGACCAGGGTGGGTCATCGGGATGAATCGCCATGCGAATGCCATATTGTTGGGCAGTCGGAATCACCTGTTGCAGGAAAAAGGCCAGATGTTCTTTTAACTGTTCGCTAGAAATTTGCTGATATTGATCAATGGCTTTCTGGAGTTGGTGAACCGTATAACCTTCTTCAGAGCCTGGAAGTCCGGCAATAATATTGTCTGTTAGTCGTTTAATGGATTCCGGAGAGAATGATGAGAAGCGTCGATGAGCTTCATCATAAAGCTGGGGGCTGTAATCGAGTTTGGATTCCGGTCTCTTGAGAATAAAGAGATCAAACGCTGAAAAATCAACAGCATCAAAGCGTAAAGCTTTGGAACCGTCAGGCATTTCAAAAGCCAGATCAGTACGAGTCCAGTCAAGAACCGGCATGAAGTTATAGCAGACAGTTTTGATACCGCACTTTGACAGATTCTCGAGCGTTTCCTGATACTGTTCTATATGTCTTAGGTAATCGCCAGTACGCAGTTTTATAGCTTCAGTGACAGGTACACTTTCTACTACAGACCAGTGCAGTCCCGTGGGGTGACCATGGCTGAATTCAATCTCATGGCAACGTTGTTGGATTTGTTCGACAGTCCACACTTCTCCATTAGGGATATGATGCAGTGCCGTGACTATTCCAGTAGCGCCAGTTTGCCGGATATCATTGATCGTGACAGGGTCATCAGGACCGAACCAGCGCCAGGTTTGTTCCATCATAATGAACCTCTTTCCGCCAGAGTCGAGACCGCTGAATCGGCACCATTTTCTATGAGAAGGTGATAGGCATTGCTGATGACGTTCTTAAATTCAGCGTTCACGATCAGGTCCTCACCAAATACCGTTTCCAGATTCAGCATGCTGGCAAGGTAGTGGTCTGAATCATCCGGATAACGATTATGAATCTTTAGGAATTCGTGACTGAGAGGATCGGTGACTTCGATGGGTTTCCCCTGCAGATCTTTGCCGCTGGCATACTGTATCCAGGCTGCAATGCCCAGACCCAGAAAGTTAAAAGAAGATTTCTGTTTTATGTGCCAGCGCACAGTATTCAGCCATCTTTGAGGGATTTTCTGACTGCCATCCATCGCCACCTGCGAGGTTTTATGTTTCAGACAGGTGTTGCTGAATCGACTCAACAGTTGATCAGCGTAAGCGTGCAGATCAACGCCTTCAGGCATGTTCAGAGAAACCATGACGTCTTCATAGAGTAAACGTCGGGCTGCCAGCCGATAGCTACTATGGCCCATAACTTGTGCAATGGTTTGATAGCCCCCGAGGTAGCCAAGATAGGCCAAAAAAGAGTGACAGCCATTGAGCATCCGCAGCTTCATCGTTTCATAGGGCCTGACATCGTCGACAAACTGAGCACCATCAACCAGATCCCAGTCGGGTCGACCCATGGGGAAGTGGTCTTCTATAACCCATTGACGATAGCTTTCAGTTATTACCGCCGCTGAGTCATAAAAGCCGTTTTTCTCTGCGAGGTCTGAGAGGTCTCTGTCTGATACAGACGGTACAATTCGGTCGACCATGGTGTTTGGGAAAGCGACGTTTTGGTCTATCCAGTCTGACAGTTCTGGATCTGAAGCCTTTGCCAGTTGTAAAACAGCACTGCGGGTACGCTTGCCATTTTCCGGAATGTTGTCGCAGCTGAGAACCGTGAAAGCCGGTATATTGTTCTGTTGTCGTATTTTAAGAGCCTGGACAATAAATCCCATTGCAGTAACAGGTTGCCCCGGGTGGCGGATATCGTTCTGGATATCCGGATGATCCATCAACAGTTTTGCGGATGAGGGATCGAGGCAGTAGCCTTTTTCGGTAATGGTGAGTGAAACAATACGGGTCTGTCTTTCTGCCATCTGTTGAATCAGGGGAGCAGGGTCGGTTCTGGCAAACAGGCATTTCACCAGAGCACCGCAAACAGAGACAGAGCGCTTCCCTTTTGCATCAACTTCAGTCACAGAGAACAGGTTATCCTGCTGGTCAAGAGCTTCAACCAGTTTCAGATTACTGCGGATATTGGCTGCACAGATGCCCCAGGCTGATTCATCACCGGCACTGATGGTTTCACAGGTATACAGTGCCTGATGTGCCCTGTGAAAGGCGCCCAGCCCCAAATGGACAATGCCTGCTTTTAACTGGTTTCGATCATAGCTGAATGCGTTGATCCAGGGCTCGATAGTCAGGTCACTGTCGAGTCTTTGGACGGCAGAGTTATCCATTAGAATTTATAGGCCTCTTTAGGGAGTCGATACGTGAGGTCATGAGCTGTTTCCATGGCTGCTTCTAACGTTATTCTGTGTTCACAGACCAGGGTGGCCAGAAAGCGACTGTCCATTCTTCGGGCAACATCATGACGGGCTGGGATAGAGAGAAATGCACGTGTGTCGTCGTTGAATCCGACCGTATTATAGAAACCCGCTGTCTCTGTGGTTTGTTGTCGATAACGCAGCATGCCCTCAGGATTGTCATGAAACCACCAGGGAGGCCCCAGCTTCATGGCCGGGTAGTGGCCAGCCAACGGTGCGAGCTCCCGGCTGTAGGTGGACTCATCCAGGGTGAAGACAATCAGAGTAAATTCTGGATTATTGCCCACTTCATTCAGCAGTGGCATTAACCCCTCAACAAAATTAACGGGTAGAGGAATGTCGCAACCCTTGTCCAGGCCAAAACGATCGAATATCAGCGAGTTATGGTTGCGCAAGGAGCCTGCATGAAGTTGCATGACCAACCCGTCTTGTAAGCTCATTCGAGCCATTTCAACCAGCATATGGCCTCTAAAGAGTTCAGCCTCTTCCGCAGAAAGCGTGCCTTCCAGCGATTGGGTCAGAAATCTTTGGCATTGGGCTTGAGAAAGCACTGTTGTGAAAGGTGTTGGAAATCCGTGATCAGTTGCTGTTGCACCACTCTCCGCAAAAAAGCGACGGCGAATGCTCAGTGCTTCCAGGTATTGGTGCCAGTTGTGGGTATCCTGACCGGTGAGTTCAGACAGTTTATGAATGTCCTGAAGGAAGTCCGGGTGTTCTGGATTGGTCACACTGTCCGGTCGAAAGGTGGTAATAATGCGCTGCTTCCAGTCTGACTGATTCAGGTGTTTGTGATGTTGCAGTGAATCTATGGCTGACTCTGTGGTCGCCAGAACTTCTATACCGAAACGTTCGAACAAGGCTCTTGGAAGAAAGGTTGGCTTATTAAGCTGATCACTGATTGCATCGTAGATCTGATCGGCAGAAGCGGCATTCAGAGTTTTTGAAACACCAAACACTTCATAAAGAGCATGGTCAATCCAGAGTTGGGTGGGGGTTCCTCGAAAGAGGCCTGGGTAATGTTTGGCGAAGAGGTGCCAGATCTTTCTTGAATTTCGTTCAGCGTCACCGAACTTATCAGGTACCCCAAGGGTTTCCATTGGGATTCCCTGACTGTAGAGCATTCTGAAGACATAATGATCCGGTGTAATGAAGAGCGCTGAAGGGGTTTCGAAAGGCTTATTTTCAGCAAACCAACGAGCTTCGGTATGCCCATGAGGACTGATAATAGGCAGTGCCTGTATGGATTGATAAATCTCACGGGTTATCTGCCGGACTGCAGGCTCTGCAGGGAACAGTCGGTCCGGGTGCAGGAGCTCACTGGTCATGGCACTACCTCAACAAGGCCGATCGAATGGATTCATCAGTTTAGTTAACTCAAGCCAAAAAGCTTGGGTAGAAACAGTGAAATCTCTGGCACGAAAGCAACGACCATCAATAGCAAAAACAGGATGGCATAAAACGGCAGCATAGGACGGATTACCTGATGAATGTCCACCTTGCCGACACTGCAGCCAATAAACAGGGCATTGCCTACGGGTGGGGTAATCAGTCCAATACAGAGATTGAATATCATCATGATGCCAAAGTGCAGGGGGCTCATTCCCAGCTCTGTAGCGATGGGCAGAAAAATAGGTGTGAACACCAGTACTGCAGGCGTCATATCCATAAATGTGCCAATAAAAAGCAACAACAAGTTGATGGCGAGAATAACCAGTACTGGATTCTCGGACAGTTGTAGCAAATAAGTACTGATCAGGTTGGGCAGGTCTGCTGAAGTTAAAGCCCAGGACATGCTGACAGAGACAGCAATCAGCAGCAGAACGATTGAAGTCGTGATGACTGATTCGAGAACAATGGAAGGCAGTTGTCTAATGGTGACTTCCCGATAGATGAATACTGCCAGAAAAAAACTGTAGGCCACGGCAAAAGCGGAAGCCTCTGTAGCCGTAAAGACACCGCTTAAAATCCCTCCCATAACAATAATAATCAGAGAGAGGCAGGGTAGGGCTTCCAGAAAAGTCCGGAAGACAGTTTGTAATGTTGGGCGATCTTTCCGGGGGTATCCTTTGCCAGCAGCAATACAGGCTGTCACAGCCATCAGGCAGAGTCCCATCAGAATGCCTGGCAGGTAGCCTGCCATGAACAGCGCAGCAATAGAGACTGAACCACTGGTCAGGGCATAAATGATCATGACATTGCTAGGAGGAATTAACAGGCCTACCGGACAAGATGCGGCATTGACGGCAGCAGAAAACGCAGGGTTATAGCCTTCTTTTTTCTGTACCGGGCTAATGATGCTGCCAACGGCAGCAGCAGATGCCGCACCTGATCCGGAAATTGAGCCAAAGAGCATATTGGCCATAATGTTCACATGGGCCAGTGACCCGGGAAGCGTGCCTACCAGTACCTGAGAAAAATTAATAAGACGACGGGCGATGCCTCCCTGGTTCATTAACACGCCTGCCAGTATGAAAAAAGGAATGGCCAGAAGGGAGAAGCTTTTCAATCCGGAACAGAGCCTCTGAGCGATTAGAATCAGAGAGGTTTCAAAAGACAGCATGGTTAGAACGGAGAGTAATGTTGCAATACCTATGGCAAAGCAAATAGGGACTCCAAGGAACAGCAATAGCAGGAAGCAACCGAATAGTAGGGTTATGGCGAATATTTCCATTACGGGTTCCTGGCAGCGGGTTTCAGAGGATTCTTGTTGACCGGTTTTTTGTTAAATGGGGTTTGGGTTGTTTTCTGGAACTGTTCAGCAATAAACAGTGCGCTGTAGAAAACAATGAAACAGCCCGCTATCGGTATCACGAAATAAACCACTCCGATGGGTATGTTGAGCCCCGGAGCCATTTGTCCCAGTGCCAGCGTTCGCATCGCAAACAGTAGCCCACCCGACACCATGACCAGCAGAGCAAACAATGCCACTGTTGAGTGGTAAAGCAGCTCGGCCAGGTGTTTTTTATTACCCTTCCATTGCCCACTAAACAGATTGATGGAGAGGTGCTTTTTTAACCCGGTCGTGTAAGCAGCACCCAACATGGCAACAGCCAGCATCAGGTGGCGGGCCAGCTCTTCTGTCCATGTACTGGGACTGGTAAAAGGCAGAAATCGACTGATGGCCTGCCAGAGTACCGACAGTACCAGTACGACCATGGCCGTTATGGTGAGAAACGCGAGAACTTGATCAACAGGACGTTTGATTTTTTCGATATTCATATTCAGCAAACCAGTGGATATCGGATTGTCATCTCTTATGGTTGGGTGGATAGCTTGGGTTGATCAGCAGAAGTCGCCTGGGGTATGGGAGAGCCTGTGACTTCTGACTGAATTTTTGAGAGTAATGTTGCCTGCCTTGGGTTACGGGTGAATTGTTGATAGAGCGGTTTAATAGCTTCCCGAAAAGGTTTCTTATCGACCTCTATAAAGGTGACACCCGCTTTGCTGGCCGTTTCCCGAGCCGCATTCAGTGTTTCGTTCCAGAGTGTTTTTTGGTAGTTCTCTGATCGCACCGCTGCTTCCCGGATTATTTTTCTTTGTTCTTCAGACAGTTTGTTGTTCCAGGTGTGGGTCGAAATTAGCAGGTAGTCCGGTACGCTGCTGTGCTGATCCTCGGAAAAGAAACGGGCTACTTCGTAGTGTCGGGTATCAACGTAGGAAGGTTCATTGTTTTCCGCCATATCCACAACGCCCTGCTGAAGAGCCGTATAAGTTTCTCCGAATGGAATAGGCGTTGGCATTCCCCCCATCAGTTTGATCATTTCAATCGTTGTTGGGCTGGGTTGTACCCGGACTTTCATCCCCTTGAGATCTTTGGGACTGTGGATCGGTTTGCGGGCATAAAAGCTTCGAAAGCGAGTTTCGAATGCAGCAATGGCGAAAAAACCTTTATGGGTGGGGGAAGCCATTATTTCCCGCCCCACGGGGCCGTATACCACTTTGTTGAAATGTTCGAGGCTTTCAAAAAGGTAGGGCAGGTTGAAGATGGCGAATGTGTTATCGAACAGTTCAAGATCACTGGCCGTTCCCTTGGTCATATCAATGATGCCATGCTGCAGCATTTGCAGGGTATCCACTGCATCGCCCATCTGACCTGCGGGGTAAATTCGCAGTCTGAGTGTCCCTTTAGACAGGGTATCCAGTTGCTGATCCATATGAATCAGAGCTTTGTGAACCATATGTTTCTGGTTCAGGTTGTGAGCGAGTTTGAGGGTGACCGTTTTGTCGGGCCAGGCGAGAGAGACCACAAAGCAAAGAGGGAGACAGATCAATAATTTCAGGAACTTTGAGCTGATCTTTGAGTAATGAGGGCTATTGGTCATCAGTGTTTACTGCTCCCGAATGATAAACCTCTGGGCTACAGGGCAACACTAAAAGTAGTTAGTAATCGGAGAGATGATTGTAATTTTTGTTTTCATGGAATGAAGGGCCGCTGGTGGAGTGTCAGCAACCCTTCTTTTGGAATGAATGTCTGTTCAGATAATAGAGATTTTCTCGACTTCAATTTCTGTCGTTTCAAAAGCACCGGCTTCTACTTCACCAGAAATCTTCACCTGAGTCTTTTCATTGATAGACACATGAGGCAGGTCTTCCGAATCAATTTCTACCTGAATACTGTCTTTGCCGTCTGAGAACAGATAGGTTTCTTTGTCGATTTTCTTGGTCAGGTAGCCGGTCAGCTCCACCTGAGAGTCATCAATCGGGTTTTTATTGATAGACGCTACATCACTGATCTTTGAGGTACTACCTGGGCCGGTGTAATCAGCAAAAGCGTTGCCAGTGGACAGTGCAATGGTGGAAGCAGTAAGGAACGCAGTCAGTGTCTTGTTCATGGTTTGTGTCTCAGGGCTTGTTTAGAAGATGGGCTTAGAATAATCAGAACCAGATAACCAGAAGATGAGTGAAACATTAAACTTTTTTCATTTAAGTATCAGGGTGTGCTCTAAATGCTTTTCCTGCTCTGTGAAACGTGCTTTAGAGGTATACTTTCCTCATTTCCCAATGCGGTTATCAGAATGGAAAGAGTGGATCGTCTGTTGGTGGATCAGGGCTTGGCTTCTTCCCGTACTCAGGCACAGAAATACATTTCTGAAGGCAAGGTGCAGGTGTTGCACTCCGGCAACTGGCAGGCAGTAAAGAAGCCCAGCGAGAAGTTGACTGAGGATGTGGAACTGAAAGTAGCTCTGGATGAATCAGACCGGTTTGTTTCCCGTGGTGGACTCAAACTGGCTGGCGCTTTGGAGAGGATTGGGCTTGATATCACGGGAATGACGGTAATTGATGTAGGCCAGTCAACAGGCGGTTTTACTGATTGTGCCTTGCAGTCCGGGGCCGCAAAAGTAGTCGGTATTGAAGTAGGTCATGACCAGCTGGTTGAAAAGTTGAGGAAGGATGAGCGAGTTGTCTGCCTGGAGGGTGTTAATGCCCGGGAGCTGAGTCCGACTCTGTTAGAACATACAGAGAATGAGGCCGGGTTCGATCTGGCAGTAATGGATGTCTCTTTTATTTCCCAGTCCAAGATTATACCTTCATTAGCTCCTTTGATTAAGAAGGACGGCTTTTTGATCAGCCTGGTCAAACCACAATTTGAAGTGGGGAAAGCCGGTCTGGGCAAAGGAGGTATTGTCAGGGATGAAAGTCTCTATCCTGAAGTGGAATCTGCCATTCGAAGCTGCCTTGAAAAACAGGGTCTGAAGACAGCAGACTATTTCGACAGCTCAATCAAAGGCGGCGATGGTAACCGGGAGTTTCTGATTATTGCCAGAAAAGTATAATTGACTGACTAAAGCGTTACTCCATGCTTCCAGTTGGCCTGCTCTCTATAGCCCATTTGTTCATTTCGGGTTGGCTGGCTGGAGAAAAATCGGATCAGAGTCCGACTCCCTTCTTTAGACGTATGTGTTTATTACCTTCAGTAATCAGGTTTCCTTTCTCCAATGGCTTGAGGGTCAGCAGAATCGTGTAACAAATATTATCTGTCAGTTTTCTGGCAGAGCATTCAGTTCTGAGTCATAAGATAGGGGAGTGACAGAAAATCGTCTTGCTTAATGGTCTTCAGGCCAGATAAAGGCAGTAGGGATAAACCTATACTAGGAATATTAGATAAAAATATCAGGGAAGACGGTAATGGCAACAGGCGGCATAGATAAGCCAAGTAGCAGTCCATACAGTTCTCAGAGCTCCTCCTCCAGTGAGTCTGAAGACTCATCGTTTTCCTCTAGTACGGGTACGCGCACTCTGAGTGGCAGTTCGGTGAGTACAGCGGAGGGAAGCAGAAGGCGTACAGATACATTGAGTGAAATGCCTGTTGAGCAAAGGCAGCGTCTGGCTACGCGGACCGCTGAGGTACTTGATCAGATTCGCAGGCCTCGATCAGCGCATTCCACCACTTCATCGGCTTCAGAAAGTTCACTGGAAAGCTCTTCTATCACTTCATTGCAGAAGGCAGAAAGGCCAAAGTCGGTTAAACGCCCGAGGGATTTTCAAGACAAGAAGTCCGCGTTGGCTGAGAAATACAGAAAGTTAAGAAGCGAGAATAGGAAAAAAATTGATGCAATGGTGGATTTGAAAAATCCAGCTAGCCTGGGGGCTACATTGTTTCAGGCCATTACTAAACAAGATCCACGTTTGGCTTTATTGGAGTTTGAAGCAGAATATCTGCAAGAGGAAATGTGCCAGCATCTTGAACCTCATATTAACAGACCTGATTTTGATTCTTGGGCGGCTTCTGCTCTGACCAAAGTGATTAAAGGGGGAGGCATAGCTTCCGGCTTTTTTCCCAAGCTTGATCAGTGGCATAGAGCGCATTCCCGTAACTCTGAAATTCCAATGTCACTTTCAAAGCTATCAATACCCAAAGAGTTAGAGAATCCACCTGTGGAATTAAAGATGTGCTGGGCTAATACACATCAGCTCCTGAAAGGAATGATTCCCGTATTACGAACCAATTATTTTGAAGAGTTGCTAAAAGAAGGGACGGAAGATGAGCAAAAAAATGCTTATGTTCGTCTAAGAGCTAATTTGCAGGGGCATATAAGTTCTGTTGATCAGCAGCTTCTAACGCTGAGAAGTTTAGCAGTGGGGATAGATCAAACCGGCTTTGTCAGTGCACTTGAAGAAACGCTTGAAGGTCTAAAAGAGCATTTGCTCCAGCAGCAAGACGTTGTGGATATTTTTGAGCGACAGGATTTCAGATATCAGGGCGATTACATTAGTGATATGGCTCTGACTTTGGGTTCTGTCGATACGTTTTTGAAAAGCAATGCCGTTAAGCAAATAAAGCCCAGTACCAAAGAAGGTAAAGCTATCAAGGCGTTGAAGGAGTTCACCAGTAAGGTTGAGATTCCTACAGACCCCCGAGAGCTTAGGCCAACAATAGTCGCAGATCTAAAAACAGCTAAAGATCATATGGCAGAATGTGCCGAGGCTGCAGGACTGAAACACAAATATAAAAAGCAGCTGACCGAAGACAGAATGCAAATGGCTTGGCCTACCATAATCCAGACAATACCTGCCCGTCTTGGAAGCCGTACTGCTTTAGTTGAGTCCTGGAATCAGCCATTGGAAGAAACATTTGGTCGACCCGGCTGTGTGCCTTCTACAGCGCAGAATGTTGCAGATAGACCTTGTAATGCCTGGGGGCATACACTTCAGCCGCATGATGGAAAAGGAACGTTGGTTAAATTTGTACGTTCGGCTGTGCCCACACCCTATGAATTGAAAAAAGGTAAAAGTACAAAGCAATCCGGAGCGACTGAAAAAACCAAGCTGCAGTGGCAAGAGCAAAGGCTGGTCGGCGCGAGAGAAAAAGCCAAGCAACAGTTGATTGATGGTTTGCTTATGGAAGTGGGAGGCGATGTAGGCCAACTTGAGGCTATTTGCGGTAAACCCGAAAAGGCGGCTATATGCCCTATGTTGCCAATTAGCTATCTGACCACCGATCTGACTCGACATTACTCCGGCAAGCATGATGATGAATTTACAATGCATCTTGAAGCATTGGCAGGCTTTACTGCGCTTATTTCCAAGCCTGATGAAATTAAAGAGATTGAGTTTAAGGACAAAAATGGTCAACAAAGAAAGATCTATCTGAAGCCTAGTGTGGCTCCGGTTTCTTGTGCATGTAACAGTCTGGCCTTCAAATTTGATGCAGTGACTTTTCCATGGGGTCTTTCCGATGATCTGAATCGGTTATCAGTTGAAGATGTGACCGGTTCTGAATTACCAGAAGATCCCATTGGAGGCTGGGCTGGTGAATACCTCGAAGCGTTTGAAAGAAAGCATAAAAGACCGCATCCTCTTACAGAAGATATCAAAAAACTGGTGGATGAGTGGCGTATAATGCTGCTTCTTGAAGAGCACCATAGCCAAGGCAACGATACTTTCAAAGCGGGTGACTTTCCTGCTGCGATATCCTTAATGCTCAGAGAGGATCATCCTCTGGTCATAGAAGATATTGAGAAAGCCACTGAGCTGCAAGACGTTGACTTAACAGATGTAGATGCCGTGTCTGATGAGCCTTATCGGTTCCCAATTCAGCTGTTTCTGTTCTGTAAAAGTGGTAAAGATCGAACGGGTGCAGGTTCAGCTGCTTTGGACAGGTTTATGACCGAGCACTATCTCAGTAAGTTAACTTCTGTTGTTGAGCCCTTGTTTAGCAAAGATCGTCTCTATAACGCACAGAATTTCTCAATATTTGTTCAGTTAAAGATTCAGTATCTGAACGGTGCTCTGGCTTATAAAACCGGTGGTGAGCAAGTAGGAGAGACCGTGAGTAAAGGGAGAAAGCACTCTTCAAAGACTACTGTTATTCAAGAAGAAGTCCCAGGGAAGAAAAAGAAGAAAAAAGGCACAACCAAAAAGAAATAATCAGGGCCCCAGCTTCCAGGTAGTGACCGGTAATTGATAATGCTTAATCACTAGTTGTAAACGATCCCAATATTCCTGATCTGCAGATTTTTTCAGAATCAAAACGATACCCGCCTGTTTTTTCGTAAGCATCGCATAATCCAGTGACTGACCAATGGCTTCGGGCCATTTGTTGGCAAAGTCCATTTCAATAGCATGACTATTCGTAATGCAGTCGACCCGTCTTCCATCCTCCAGCCTGGCTTCAACTTCTCCACCTTTGCCTTCACACCAGACTTTCTGATACCAGAGTTCGGGCTCTCCTGCCGAAGCCGTACTTAACAATAAATGGGATGAAAGAATAGCAAAGAGACGAGGTAGCGCCGTTGTCATGAGCTCAATCCTTTGAGTTCGTTATTTAACGCTACCTGTCGTTATTGCGGGATGCAATGACTACTTGATGCCTCTGGCTTTGAGTAAAGCTTTTTTGAAATCAGGAATAGCATCTTTGGCAATGCCGGGAATCATGGCATCTTTCTTTTCACCCTTCATTTTCAGGTGATAAATCAGAGTGTCGTCGGTCAGAGAGGACAGATCACCTTTGTGGCCGGCTTCGTCCGCTAGATTCTGAAGAACTTCAATCAGGTTGAGATGAGCTTCTTTATTCCACTCAGGGCCAAGAAGTTCAAACAGTTCGTTGATTTTATGACAGCTCATTTTGATTACAGCTATTGATGAGGAGAGAGGGGGAGCCATTGCCCACACAGGAAATGGCTCAGTATAAGCGGGCAATATTAAAGAATGACACCTTTAATGTCGTCGTCTTTGCGATCCAGGTAGTGAATAGACTTGATGCGACGAATCGTACGGGACTTGCCTCGAATGACCAGAGTTTCCGTTTCCGCAATGTTGCCCTTGCGGGAAATGCCTTCCAGCAGATCACCTTTGGTGATGCCGGTGGCTGAGAAGACTACGTTATCAGAACTGGCCATATCATCCAGGCGCAATAATATACCGGGCTCAATGCCCATTTCTTTACAACGGATACGCTCAATTTCACCGGCAGCCTTGTTCTCAGGTGTGCCGCCCTTGGCTTCATCACGGGTCATCAGGCGGCCCTGCATATCGCCACCCAAAGCACGGATTACAGCTGCTGATATAACGCCTTCAGGAGCACCACCGATGCAGTACATCATGTCAACTTCACTGTCTGGCATGCAGGCCAGAATAGAAGCTGCTACGTCACCATCCGGAATGGCGAATACTTTTACACCCATTTTCTGCATCATGGCAATAGCGCTGTCATGTCTGGGTTTGGCCAGAGTGATAACGGTCAAGCTTTCAATAGGCTTGTGCAGGGCTTTGGCGACATTATGGATATTTTCCTTGAGCCCAAGATTCAGGTCGATGGCATTCTTTGCGCCTGGGCCGGCAACCAATTTTTCCATATACATGTCAGGGGCTTTCAGAAAAGAGCCTTTTTCACCCGCAGCCAGAACGGCAACAGCATTATTCTGGCCCATTGCCGTCATGCGGGTGCCTTCAATAGGATCCACCGCAATGTCAACGCACTCTCCCTGACCCTTGCCAACTTTTTCTCCGATGAAAAGCATGGGAGCTTCGTCGATTTCGCCTTCACCAATGACAATCTCGCCATCCATCTCAACTTTGTTGAGCATGGCTCTCATGGCTTCAACGGCTGCGCCGTCAGCTGCATTTTTGTCACCTCTGCCCAGCCATTTATAGCCAGCCAGAGCAGCCGCTTCGGTCACACGTGAGAATTCAATCGCCAGTTCGCGTTTCATGGTAATCCTGATGGTGATCTAGGGTATCGGCGGGACTTTAGCATATCTCGGCTATCTGGGGTGACCCGCAATACTGAAGAAATCAGGGAATCGAATCGTGGAGATCTGAAAAAATGAAAGATCGAGTTCTGGTCGCCCTTAATATGGTTTTTACATAGCAATATACGGCTTTTACTAAGAATGACTGTACAAAAGTTCAGGTTTTTTACCCTACAAGTTCATCCTTGATGCGATTTGTGTTATCCACAGGCTTGACGCCATTTCCTGCATTCCGTAAAATTTCGCGGCTTTATATTGCCCCGAGCTGTATTTTCGAGGGCGGGTAGATGCCGGTTTGTACGCCGGCTTTTGCCGTTGAAGCAAAGAATTATCTGTGCACTCCTCTGACGCGGATAGTTCTATTTACTTAGAAACGACTGGAGTTCGCCAATGGCAACAATTAACCAGCTGGTTCGCAAGCCACGTAAGCGTAAGGTCCAAAAGACCGACGTACCTGCTCTGCAGGCTTGCCCACAGCGTCGCGGTGTTTGCACTCGTGTTTACACCACTACCCCTAAGAAGCCAAACTCAGCGCTGCGTAAAGTATGTCGTGTGCGTTTGACTAACGGCTTTGAAGTGACTTCCTACATCGGTGGTGAAGGTCACAACCTGCAAGAGCACAGTGTTGTTCTGATCCGTGGCGGTCGTGTAAAAGACTTGCCAGGTGTTCGTTACCACACCGTTCGCGGTAGTCTGGACACTCAGGGTGTCAACGACCGTAAGCAGGGCCGTTCCAAGTACGGTACCAAGAAACCTAAGTCCTGATCGGCAAAGGTTTCACAAACTGGCAGCCTGAGGTTGCCAGAAAAGTCGGGTCTTAGACCTGAAAGAATTCAACAGTAGGTTGATAAGAGTAAGGCCGGAGTGATTCCGGATTACCTGAAGGCCGAAAAGAGGGCTTATCAATGCCAAGAAGACGCGTAGTCGCCAAGCGCGAAGTGCTGCCAGATCCTAAGTTTCATAACAAAACTCTGGCTAAATTCATTAACCATGTGATGGTTTCCGGTAAAAAATCTGTTGCCGAGAAAATCGTTTATGGAGCGCTGGACAAAGTTCAGGAGCGTACTAACAAGGATCCTCTGGAGCAGTTTGAAAAAGCTCTGGAATCCATTGCTCCTATGGTAGAAGTAAAATCCCGCCGTGTAGGTGGTGCTACCTACCAGGTGCCCGTAGAAGTTCGTCCAAGTCGTCGCACAGCTCTGGCTATGCGTTGGCTGGTAGACGCTGCGCGTAAGCGTGGTGAGAAGTCCATGGATCTCCGTCTGGCAGGCGAAGTGATGGATGCTGCCGAGAGCAAGGGTGCTGCTGTCAAGAAGCGTGAAGACGTGCATCGCATGGCTGAAGCCAACAAAGCGTTCTCTCACTACCGTTTCTAAGTATCAGAGGATTGAGTCGTGGCCCGTAAAACCCCTATTGACCGCTATCGCAATATTGGTATTTGTGCCCATGTTGACGCGGGTAAGACAACGACCACTGAACGTGTACTGTTCTACACCGGTCTGAGCCACAAAATCGGTGAAGTTCATGATGGTGCTGCTACCATGGACTGGATGGAGCAGGAGCAGGAGCGTGGTATTACCATTACTTCTGCTGCTACTACATGTTTCTGGCGTGGTATGGATGCTCAGTTTGATGAGCATCGTGTCAATATTATCGATACTCCAGGACACGTTGACTTCACTATCGAAGTTGAGCGTTCTCTGCGAGTGCTGGATGGCGCGGTTGTAGTGCTGTGTGGCTCCTCCGGCGTACAGCCTCAGACTGAAACCGTGTGGCGTCAGGCTGACAAGTACGAAGTGCCGCGTATGGTCTTCGTAAACAAGATGGACCGTACTGGTGCTGACTATCAAATGGTAGTAGACCAGTTGCGCGAGCGCTTGAATGCAACTGCAGTGCCAATGCAGATGACAATTGGTGCTGAAGACGAATTCAAGGGTGTTGTCGATCTCGTTAAGATGAAGGCAATCATCTGGAATGAAGCTGATCAGGGAATGACCTTCAAGTATGAAGACATTCCTGCGGATATGGCTGATGTTTGTGCTGAGATGCATGAATACATGGTCGAAGCTGCTGCTGAAGCGACTGAAGAGCTGATGGATAAGTACCTTGAAGAAGGTGCTTTGACTGAGGAAGAGATTAAGGCAGGTATCCGTGCGCGGACTCTGGCCAATGAAATCATTCCTGTCTTTGGTGGCTCTGCATTCAAGAATAAGGGTGTTCAGGCTGTTCTGGATGCTGTTATCGAGTACATGCCTTCTCCGAAAGAAGTTAAGGCTATCGAAGGTGTTCTGGACGATAAGGACGGAACCGTTGAGACTCGTGCAGCTGACGACAGTGCGCCGTTTGCTTCTCTGGCGTTCAAGATTGCAACTGACCCGTTTGTGGGTACTCTGACCTTCGTTCGTAGTTACTCCGGTACTCTGAACTCCGGCGACACTGTTTACAACCCGGTTAAAGGGAAGCGTGAGCGTGTTGGTCGTATGGTGCAGATGCACTCTAACAACCGTGAAGAGCTCAAAGAGTGTCTGGCGGGCGACATCGTTGCCTTGATCGGCATGAAAGATGTGACCACAGGGGACACATTGTGCGCCCTGAATAATGTGATCACTCTGGAGCGCATGGAGTTTCCGGAGCCGGTAATCTCTGTTGCTGTTGAGCCGAAAACCAAGGTTGACCAGGAAAAGATGGGTATTGCTCTGGGCAAGTTGGCTCAGGAAGATCCTTCTTTCCGTGTTCATACTGACGAAGAGAGTGGTCAGACCATCATCTCTGGTATGGGTGAGCTACACCTGGATATCCTTGTTGATCGTATGCGTCGCGAATTCAACGTAGAAGCGAACATTGGTAAGCCTCAGGTGGCTTATCGTGAGAAGCTGAAGGGTACCGTTGACGCTAACCACAAGTTTGCCAAGCAGTCTGGTGGTCGCGGTCAGTATGGTCATGTTGTTATCGAGCTTTCTCCTGCTGAAGCCGGTGAAGAAGGTCTTGAGTTTATCAACGAGATCGTAGGTGGTGCTATTCCTCGTGAATACATCCCAGCGGTGCAGAAGGGTCTGGAAGAGCAGATGAAGAACGGTGTTATCGCCGGTTATCCTCTGCTCGGTCTGAAGGCTCGTTTGTACGATGGTTCGTATCACGATGTTGACTCTAACGAAATGGCGTTTAAAATCGCTGCTTCTCAGTGCTTGAAGAAGTACGCCCCACAGGCTCAGCCTGTGCTGATGGAACCTATGATGCAGGTTGAGGTGGTAACACCTGAAGACTACATGGGTGACGTTATGGGTGACCTGAGTCGTCGTCGTGGCGTTCTTCAGGGTATGGAAGATACCCCTTCCGGCAAAACAATTAATGCTCAGGTGCCGCTGGGTGAAATGTTCGGCTACGCCACAGATCTGCGTTCAGCAACTCAGGGGCGTGCTACATACTCTATGGAATTCGCAGAGTATGCCGAAGCGCCCGCCAGCATTGCTGAAGCGGTCATTAAAAACCAGGGTTAATATACGCTGACAATATTCTAACAGTCTAAAATGGCTGTTAGAATGCTGCATCGAGTATCACTACCCCCGAACTATTGATATCAAAGGTCTAGAGAAATGGCTAAGGAAAAATTTGAACGTTCGAAGCCGCACGTAAACGTCGGCACCATTGGTCACGTTGACCACGGTAAAACGACTCTGACTGCTGCGTTGACACGTGTTTGTGCAGAAGTATGGGGCGGTGAAGCTAAAGACTTCTCTCAAATTGACAATGCTCCTGAAGAGCGTGAGCGTGGTATTACCATCTCTACTGCTCACGTAGAGTACGATTCTCCAAATCGTCACTATGCTCACGTTGATTGCCCAGGTCACGCTGACTACGTTAAGAACATGATCACTGGTGCTGCTCAGATGGACGGCGCTATCCTGGTATGTTCCGCTGCTGATGGCCCCATGCCTCAGACTCGTGAGCACATCCTGTTGTCTCGTCAGGTTGGTGTACCTTACATCGTGGTATTCCTGAACAAAGCTGACATGGTAGACGACGAAGAGCTGCTGGAACTGGTTGAGATGGAAGTTCGTGAGCTTCTCGACATGTATGAGTTCCCAGGTGACGACACTCCAATCGTTATCGGTTCTGCTCTGATGGCTCTGGAAGGCAAAGACGACAACGAAATGGGTACTACTGCTGTTAAGAAGCTGGTAGAAACCCTGGACGAGTACATTCCTCAGCCAGAGCGTGCTATCGATCAGCCGTTCCTGATGCCTATCGAGGACGTATTCTCCATCGCTGGTCGTGGTACTGTAGTAACTGGCCGTGTTGAGCGTGGTATCGTTACTGTTGGTGAAGAAGTAGAAATCATTGGTATCAAGGAAACGACCAAGACTACTGTAACTGGCGTTGAAATGTTCCGTAAGCTGCTGGACGAAGGTCGTGCAGGCGAGAACGTTGGTGCGCTGCTGCGTGGTACCAAGCGTGAAGAAGTTGAGCGTGGACAGTGTCTGGTTAAGCCAGGAACTGTAACTCCTCACACCAAGTTCGAAGCAGAAGTATACATTCTGTCCAAGGACGAAGGTGGTCGTCACACTCCATTCTTCAAGGGCTATCGTCCTCAGTTCTACTTCCGTACCACTGACGTGACCGGTGCTGTAGAACTGCCAGAAGGCGTTGAAATGGTAATGCCTGGTGACAACATCAACTTCGTAGCTACTCTGATCGCTCCAGTAGCGATGGAAGACGGCCTGCGCTTCGCTATCCGTGAAGGTGGACGTACTGTAGGTGCTGGTGTTGTAGCTAAGATCATCGAGTGATATTGATTCACTGGTAATCTAAAGCCACCCTATAAAAACCTCGGACTTGTCCGGGGTTTTTTTATGGGTGGAGATTGAGTGTGGTTTTGTGGGGGTGTCTCCATGTTGTTGGAGGGGTGTGGTGTTTCTTGTTAATGAGAGTGGGTAAAAGGTGTAGAGGGGGGTGGAGTGTCCTTAGGTTTGCTGTTGCTGGGGTCCAAGTGATCGAGGTGTGAGGGGATTTACAGGCTGTCAGTTATTGTGAAAGAATGGCTGGGCCGTTTGGCGCAGTAACCCAATAAGAATAAATGGACTTTTTGTCATGGCTGAATTGTTGTTTTATAGCGAGCCTACTCTTCTCAATCGCGAAGTGCATAAAACCCTTCGATTTTCTGCTTCCCCCGATTACTCATTCGTAACTATTCAGCCCCCTCAAAATAGGCTGGATTTTTCAGAGTTTTGTGCCATTTTCTACTAAACCTTTCTCTTTACTCTCAGTCATGACTCATATTGCACCCGATATACAGACCCGCGTCG
>NZ_JBPCXO010000075.1:0-3137 GCF_051008435.1 Endozoicomonas sp.
TGGCGCTCCTATAGAAGTCATCAAACAGTACGTTCAGCAGCAGAGAACACCGCATTAGTCGGCTATCGCCGACGAGCTTACATCCCCGCACTCAAAGTACGGGGTTTTACGCTCAACCGATAAGAATCCGGAACAGCTAACCCCCCTGATGAGAAAACTGATCCGTGAAGACAACATTGAAGATATTCCGAAATTGCCAGAACTTGCCAAAACCCTGGATGTTTCAACCAGAACCGTTCGCCGGTTATTAATCAAGGAAGGTTCTTCCTACCAACAGCTTAAAGACGAAATACGAAGGGATCTGGCTATTGCCTACCTGAGTGAACCTGAAACCAGTATTTCTGAAGCGGCACAGCGGATGGGCTTTACTGAATTGAGTGCTTTTCATCGCTCATTCAAAAAGTGGACTGGCATCACACCGGGTGAATTCCAAAAAAGAAATGAGTTGACGGATTCTGAAGCTTCAAACTAAACGGTCAAACTCAACAACCACCGGCTAAAGCCGGTGGGTTAGTATTACGGACTGAAAGTCCGGATACGCGCCAAAGACGCGTTGTCGCTAACCTTCAGTCCTGAAATTATCATCAACTCTTGGTTCAAAGTGATGCTCTAAATACTGCTTGATCATATCTTCTGTCAGCTCCCCGGAAGTCACGCAAAAGTAGCCTCTTGCCCAAAAATGGCGACCCCAATAACGCTTTTTCAGATCTGGAAAACTCTCGAACAGCTTTGTTGAGGATCTCCCTTTAATCCTGCGCATTATTTCACTGGGAGCCCTATTTGGCGGACTCGAGAGCAGAAGGTGAATATGATCTTTACTTACGACGCCTTTCAAAATCTCAATCTCAAAATCTCAATCTCAAAATCTCAATTTCAAAATCTCAATTTCAAAAGCTTGGCACGTTTCTCTTATCAGCTCTCCCGCTCGCAACCCTATGTCACCTCGCAGAACCTGATAACGATACTTCGTGACAAACACAAAATGATACTGAATCTTGTAGACCGTGTGGCTACCATATCTATAGTCCATCGCCTTACTTCCAGCCCAAACATGCGGCGGGAAAGTATCATAGCTAAAGCTGACCGGCTAAAGCCGGTGGTTTTAACCTTTTAGGGGACTAATAAACCACTTTTGATGGCAAGAGCTGATCGAATAGAGAAATATTCTCATTGCTTGCCGACAGTAACACCTTAACAAGGCACTGAACCGAAAGCATTGACAAATTGGGACGTCCAGAAAAGATGTCATTCCATTTTGTCCCCTCTCAAATCTGGGTCAAAGGGGACTGGATGAACATTCGCGTTTTAAATGGAAGATGGACTAATCAGACAGAAGTGACTTTGCCATTTTTCGAATCAGCTTGCGCTGGATATCAAGGCACTCATCACTGGACAGAGACTGCCCTGTCAGCTTGTCCAGTGCTTTACTGGATGAAAAATAGCCCGTACAGATATTAAACAGATTCATAATATAAATCATGATTTCCGCTTCTGACAGATTTTGTTTGACCTCAAGAAGGTCAAAGACACACCTGCCCTTCAATATCAGATCTGCCAGCCACTCCTCAATCCACAGTCGTTCAGCACACTCCTGCCGGTTAGGCATACCTGTCATGGACTGCTGTAACAGTGTCGCTATGTGAGGTGACTGGGAAAGGATATCAAACATGATGACAGGCAGGTCATCTGCAGAAATTTTCCGGGCACCACCAATCAGGTCATCCATAGTGGTCGCCAGTGGCGCCAAAGCCCTCTTCAGCACTTCCCGATAAAGTACTTCTTTACTTGAGAAATAACGATAAAGACCCGGCTCCCGGATCCCCACTGCCTTCGCAACCTCCCTGAGACTGGTGGCTTCAAAACCCTTTTCAGCAAATAACTGTTCAGAGACATTCAATATGTTCTGAGCCGTTCGCTCACCTTTGGTCAGTTTTTTTTCTTCTACACATGCATTCATAGGCAAAAAAGTTATCACATTTTAATTTTTTTTCCCAGAACTCCTTGCAAGTGAAAGTTAACGAGTGATAACTTTTACCGCAACTACCTGATCCAGTCTTTCGTGAGACAGACAACAGCTCACGTCAGCCCGGCCAAAAAACAACAAGAAGGACGTAATTAATGACAACAATAAAGTCGTTCAGAGAACTGGTCAGTGATGACGGCAGTCACATCCATCGACGTATATTTACAGACCCTGAGCTGTATGAGCTGGAAAAGAAGCATATTTTCGCCCACACCTGGGTTTATATGGGTCATGAAAGCCAAATAGAAAAATCGGGCGATTTCATCACCAGTTATATCGCCGAGACCCCGGTTATTGTCTCCAGAGCGGGAGATAAAAGCATTCATGTCTCCATCAATAGTTGCAGTCATCGAGGCGTCCCTGTTTGCAGGGCGGATCAGGGAAATACCCGCCGGTTTATCTGCCCATACCACAACTGGACCTTCAGCAATAAAGGAGACCTGATCTCCATTCCCCAGGAACGGAAGGTCTGTAACAAACCGGATAAAGCAGCGCTGGGTCTGAAAAAAGTACCCAGGGTCGAGACACATCATGGGCTGATATTTGCCTCACTGGATGAAAATATTGAGCCATTAATCGATTACCTGGGACCCATGGCCTGGTACCTGGATTGTCTCTTTGACCGATTTGACGGTGGTGTAGAAGTCCTGGGACCACCCCATAAATGGCTGATCAACTGCAACTGGAAACTGCCCGTCGAAAATCATCTGGGTGATGTTGGCCACGGCCCCTATTTACACGGCTCACTGCTACAGGGAACTCCGGCTGTTGAAGAACTGGAGAAGTATGGTCATAACATTGTCCCCAAACCCGGACACGGTCTTTCTGTCCGCCTGATGCCAGAGGGAACACCGGATGATCAATGCATGCTGGGTATGGACGGGATTGCCGGTATGGACCTGGAGGTTTTTGAATACCTGAAGGAAAGTCATAAAAAAGTCAGTGAACGTCTGGGCGATATCCGGGCAAGACTCAAACCTCTTTGTTACACTCGATTCTGCAGTTTTTAGCGTTTGACGAAGGAAGATTCTTGTGGACTGCGGAACCAGTCTACTACTGTGACTCTTGTGCCAAGCCTAGCGAGGTACAATCAACATCACAGCAGCAGGCTGGC
>NZ_JBPCXO010000076.1:0-2584 GCF_051008435.1 Endozoicomonas sp.
TGCATTTTGTGAAAACAACAGTAGCTCTGGACTGGTTGTGGGAAGCCTCAGAAAGACTGGATGTGGAAAGAGGTTCGGTTAGTACATAACGCTGACCGAAAACTCTGTTTTTTTAAACTGAACGCACTAGCTGCGGGATAAGTCGTGCACTGAAAACGCAGATCAAACGCAGAATTGAGTAAAAAGAAGCGGAACAATTATGAACACAAGCTGATGCTGTAGATTAGACTGTAAAGTGTATGAAAACTGTACTCTCTTACCAAAAGTACAGCCTGCTCGCTCATTACCTCAAAGTTAAGCGGGACTTAAGGATATTTTGCTTTGTCCTCTAAAGTCCTCTAAAGTCCTGTAATGTTTTACTTAATCCATGCCATTGCGGGGGTTCTTTTGGGGGTACTTTGCTGTCTTTAAAACTGGTACCCCCACCTACCCTAAAAAGTACCCCCAAAACGAGGGGTACCTCATGCCTATCACTGCCTCCCAAGCATAAAATGCTTCTCCGAAAGAAAAGGATTCACCCACCAGAGGAGTTAATAAGCAATAATGATCAGATCTGCTGATTTAGTTACTTCAGTTATCACGAAAGTAAGGAACTCGTTACTTAGTCTGCCAGCAGCGTTATTGTTCACTGCGTATATTTCCTTCGCCTATGGTACGGCAGTGGCTTCAGTTGTATTTTTCCAGTCTGATTCCACAGAGCATAAATATCTGAAGTTCTTTAGCGGAGCCACGCCCTCAAATGAAACTGTTGTGGAGATGGACATTCACTGGCATTCCGAGTCAGGCCGCCCCCCTGCTCTGACTCTCTGTGGCCTCAGCCATATTCCAGTATCGCCTGGCTCGAGTCCAGACCCTGCCGTTACATTCGTTACAACCCCATATAAAATGGGTTCGGAAACCCATTGTTACCAGTTGCAACCTGACCGACCTTCAGGCTCTGTTCGGGTTATTGGAAAAGGCGATTTGGCCGGTGCTGGCAGTTTCATTAATGTTGAAGAAGTGACCGGTAGCTGGGCACTTCTGCTTGAAATTAACCCAGAAGGAGAATCACTTTCATCTAACCTCTTATCCAGCAATGAAGGTTATACCAGAACTCTCAATGATTCTACAAACACCAACCCGTTAATTCCTGCACCCAGTCAGTCCTGGGATAAACCGGCTCTTTATCAGGGGGGCGTCGATTTAATGCCGGGAGATGGTCTTGATCGACGTTTCCGGCCCTGGTTTGCGGGAGGCAGCGAGTCGTCAATTGAACTGCTGATTGAAAGCTTGATGAACTATTGGGCAGGTGATGCAGAACCCCAGACAGAAGAGTTACCGGCCTATCTTGTGAAAATCAACTCTGACGAAGGCACTCATACCGTCTATTTAACCCAGGCAGACTGGCGCTGGCTGGTAGCCAATAAAGCCGTTTCTGTGAGAGGGGTGTTCAGTTTTCTGCAACAGATAGAAAAACAGTGCGGGCAGCGGGAGTGCTGGATGACTGATCTGCAATATATGCTGGACAAGTCTGACCTGGGAGAAAATAATGAGCCCGATGCAGAATTTATAAATAACCTGCTGATCTCTCTGACCTTGCCTGCTGAAATAGAGGTTACCCATTATGACAACCTTTCCGTTCCGGGCATTATTAGTTTGAGTGGAAGAGGGCAAGGTGCCAGCAAGCAAAAAGTGGGCAGTGGATCTTCTTCTAACGCTGCCCCCTCAAGAGCTTCAAGGCAGAGCAGTACCGGGAACCACCCTCAGGAATCAGGCGATTCAGCGTCTGGGGGCGGTGCCGATGGCGGTGGATTTCAGCAATCTGACTCTTCATTCAGCCAGCCGTCAGGGCCGACAGCCCCTTTGGATTTAGAAGCCATCCTCAGTCAGCTAAATGAGCATAGTTTTCCTGAAGATCTGGCTATTGTATTCTATGGTGCAAGGCTGATTACCTATGAAGAAATGCAACAGGTCCATAGTGAACTTGGATCACAATCGAAAAAGGAGCGGTTAATAAAACAGCTTAAACAAATTGTTGAAAACAGCGAGAAAGTCGCTGCCCTGCAGATCATGTATGAATTTCTCCATAATACCCCCATACACAGTTGGGCAGCTCAACCCATGCTGCAGGCAGTCCCTGATGAGTATAAAAAACAGGTACAGCAACCGTTTCGTTTCGTTTCGAGAGAGCCTTCAGACAGCGATCAGGCGTTAGAAGTTCTTTCAAGGGCAACCGCTTATTCCTTAATTAATGCCTCAGAAGACTGCATATCGTTCATTCAAGAACATTTTAATACCTATAAGCCACTCGAAGTTATCGCTCAATGTATGTCTGGAGGGCTTACATGTTACCAGCGTTTATATAAAAATCGGCATTTTCAAACTTTCTACTCAAAAAACCTTTCATATAAATACCAGCTCTGGCTGGATGGCAACCTGATCCCATGGCCCTCCCCGGAACTACCGATGATAACCACTGTGCAAGAGGCGATAAAGATGCAGGGGTTGTCAACCATAAGGACATGGGCTTTTTTTGTGTATTCAGCTTATGGCAATAGTGCGATTACCTATGAGCAATTCAATCGACTTGCAAACAAGAAAGAGC
>NZ_JBPCXO010000077.1:0-3651 GCF_051008435.1 Endozoicomonas sp.
CGGTGGCGCTCCTATAGAAGTCATCAAACAGTACGTTCAGCAGCAGAGAACACCGCATTAGTCGGCTATCGCCGACGAGCTTACATCCCCGCACTCAAAGTACGGGGTTTTACGCTCAACCGATAAAATACGGAAGTTATTTCGGGACTATTCCTTAGGGTTGATTTTTAGTAACAAAAAAGCTCGCTATATTCTTTACAACCCAGTTTCCGGCAGCGGCGATAAGGCTAGGGTTATTGGCTGCTGCGGCTGCTGCTGCGACTGCAGCAGCACGCTTCAACTGTACCTTCTGGTGATGCCTGTAGGCAGCAGCAGTTATCACCATCGTCACCCCTACAACAGTGGCCACAAGCACGGTGCCGCCAACAGCAGGGCCTATGATAAACCAGTGATTATTGCCCGTCTTTTCAATTTCGGAGGTGTTCGAAGGCATAACAATTGAAATGACAGAACTGCCCGGATCGGGAACATAAGAGATATGGAGAAACTCATTATGTGGTTTGTTGCAGGGGTCATTAAAAGTCAGTGTCAGGTTATAACTCTCCTGATCAAGGCCGGTAAAGTTAAAATTGCCAACTGTCCCATTCACTATGCAGCTTGAATTGCAGTTTTCAACCGGCGGTATGATTCCCAATTCATACTGATCAACCTGATCCTCCAGAATCCCATTTTGCCACACCAGATTAAAATGGTTAGAGTTAAATGTTGCAGGGTCAGCATTACGAACCACACGTTGATCATCACTCCATTTTTCTAATGAGACATTGCCCACAGTGATTTCAGAACCTATAAAAGGGACATTAATACATTCTATGCGGATTCCATCAGCGACACTATTTGTATCGATAGTAAGTGTAGAAACAGAACAATTCGCATTATTATCAGAAACAAGATTAACTGCAGTAAAACCGGGACATCTGGAATTAGTATTTCCTGCACAGTCTGCATGTGCAAACTGAAGAAGAATTATTTCGTTATTTTCATCTTTGCAAGTGCCTGCCGGAAAGCCCCAGACTGTATGACCTAATGTGTCTCCAACATCGCAAGTTATCACGATGTCATTGTCTGGACAAATTAAGGTGGGGCAGGGGGTCTTATTGCTATTGCTTAATCTGCAATTAAATGATTGAGCCCCAGACATTGGCGACAGCATGAGAAAAAAAACGAAACCACTTAATAGCCCAGCCATTGGTCTCATACTAAATAACCTCACTGAAATAAACGCGTTTTATTTATCTTTCCAATGATTTTAAATGGTACTGTCGTTTCTGAGTTTTATTACCATTCCCGACTCACCTTACTCTCCTTGAGAGTCTTATTTATAGCTCATGATGCGAGCTGGCCCGAATATTTCATGAAAGGAGTGTATTTTCCAATCCTGAAATGAGCCTAAAGACAGGTGTTACTACCTATGCTCAGCAGGCCGTTCATAGACTGATTTAAACAAAGTTTCTCTTGCAAGTTGTAGCTGCCTGGCAGCTTCATTATCGGTCATAAGTGTTGCTTTTTCCTCCAGCTGCTTCAGGGTGACACCTTCTTTCAGGTACTGCTCTGGCTTCTTCAGTGACAGGAATTTCTCATAAGGTGTCATCATGTTTTCGTATCGATAGACCTTCTTTTCCTTGCCTCTTTTGTCTGTTCTGATTTCAGGATAAAAACAGGGACGGTGATATTTAGGTATGGTGTCAGGTAGTCGCCATCGAACTGATTGAACCGTTTGGCATGATGTTGCGGAATATGGGCGTGCCCCAGTTGTTTTCGAATGACAGAACCGTTTTTGCTTTCCATCAGAGCGTTGTCTGTACTATGTCGGGAACGGGACTTACTGAGTTGGATATTCAGCTTGTTCAGAAGCTTAGCCACCTTATGATTGATAAACTCTGAACCATTATCTGAATGGAATTCCTGTAGCTTGAATGGAAAGCCTGCCAGCATTCCTACAAGCACCGGAACCAGGTATCGTTCGCTGATTTGTTCAACACTGCAAACCACTTCAAACTGGGTCACTTCATCCACAGCATTGATATGGTAAAGTCCTTTAACGCCGTCTTTATCACCCTGGTGTACTGTGTCCACACGGATAAAAAGCCGGGCTGCCCCTGCGGGTCAGGTTGACGGCGTATGCCAATGGCTCTCTGGGTCGCTCTGGTGCTGTCTTTATACCCTCTTCTTCGCTCATAAGTGATAGATTTCCTCAGGTTATAAAGATGAGAGACTGACAGGGTTGACAGTCTCTCATAGCGCTGGTTGCCTTGCAGATAGGCACGCTCTCAGATTTTCTTGATCGCTACGCCATTGAGGTCGCAATGTAACCGATCCGTTTCAGCCAGCAGCCTGATATCGACTTTGGTGAACCGGGTTCGGAACCCGTTGGACGTGCATTGACGCCTTTTTACGCTGGTATTGGCAATATATTGCTGAATCAGCCGGGTGATCTGTGCTCTTGAGTAGCCGCTGGCCACCATCAGGTAGCGTCGTATAAGGCCTTTATCCTTTTTGCTCTGCGATCGGTATTTGAAGTGGCTGAGCGTTTGCTCAACCCAGTGATAGCATTCATCCTTTGACTCCCAGCCGGGCTCCAGACCGAGAGTCTGTGAGAGGAATTTTTTCACGTCTTCCAGAGTTTTGATAAAGGCAGTGTTCATGATGACTTTCATCTCCTTATCATGAACGACAGTGCTGAGATTGCAGGCTCATTTTATGTTGGAAACACGGCTTTCCTTCAGGCTCATTTCATATTGGAAGAAACTGGAACTGAATGAACAAGCCTGACGAAGCTATTATTATCAATGGATTGGACCTGGACGCTATCATCGACGAGCTTGAACAATGGTTCATGTTTTTAAATACTGTTATTGGTATGTTGTCTTTTACACTTGCACTGGCTTGCCTCGGTACGAATATTCCCGCCATAAATGCCTTCTTTTCTTTCATCATTGTCATTCTGGCGGTAGAGCAGGAAAAACGTTACATTCTCAGCAAAACCCGAAAGTTAAGAGAAGCTGCGAAAGACAATGAGACGGCTGACACTATCTTTCAAGGTAGGCCGCTTCGCGGCGACTTTTTGCTCAGTGCAGCCCTCCAAGTTCTGAGAAATCTTTCACACTTCCTTTTGTCTATCCTTACCACCTGTCATATCAAGAACAGCAAAGGGTAGAGCCATTAAAAGTCTACTTTTCCACGTACTGCTTTTCGTATCTTTCGTCTGTCTGGCCGAGTCGCAGACTCACACTGTTATCGTTGAGCTTGAACACCATACGGGTTCGCCAAGCCAGAATTTCTCTATAAAGCCTGAGATGCCCACATTGTCTACAATGCAAATGATTGAGATGGAACCTTTGCAAGGCAAACCGACAGAAATAACCAACACAAACAGCTATTCAGGCTCAGACACGCCACCGGATGATAAGCCCTCCAGGCCAAAAGGCCCCTGGGAAAGCCTGACAACGGTTGTTGAGTCGGTTACGTGGCAGCTGCTCTATGCCTCCAATGAAGTCATAGGCTACAAACTGCTTCTGGCATTCCAGAAAGACTCATATCAACCCCAACCCTTTTCATGGATGCCTGTGGTGGCGACTGTCGTTGTGGGCTGGCTGACCAGAAGCAACTGGAACCCAGAAGCCCCATTGTTTAATCAACTGGATGAACAGG
>NZ_JBPCXO010000078.1:0-5931 GCF_051008435.1 Endozoicomonas sp.
AAAGAACGGCCCAATTATTCGATGAATTCGATTAAATAGGTCAACTATTCTCACGAATCCATCGAATAATTCGACTCGTTCTACTGAAATTTATGCTCGAAAGCATAAGTCCGACAGGCTCCTAGTAGACTAGGTACTTCTGCATAATAACAAATCAGGCTTGAGCAGTGCGTAAAAATCATCAACCTTTCTGGACCAAGAAGCTCATGGATCGCTGGGAGCAGTTTTATATCCAGCACTTCTTCAGTAAACACTTCGAGCATCTGGGTGAGCACCCCATGGTGGTTCACCCGTCAACGGTCAATGTTCATGGTGCCGGTATTTCCATCGGTCGTTTTGTCCACCTGCTCAGCACCCGACAAAATCCGGTCAGTCTTTCCACCTGGAGCGGACGCGGTGTTCAGGGCGACATCAAAATTGGTGATCATTGTCTGATATCACCGGGAACAACCATCTCTTCGGCAGCCAGCATTACCATTGGCGACAACTGCATGTTCGCTGCCGACTGCTACATCTCCGACAGTGACTGGCACGGTCTCTATAACCGACTGAGACCCTTCCGCTGCAGCAAACCCATTGTTCTTGAAGATAATGTCTGGCTGGGTCATGGCGCCAAAGTCGGCAAAGGCATCACAATAGGCGAGAACAGTGTAGTGGCAGCAGGCTCTGTGGTTGTAAAAGATGTTCCCCCCAACACCGTGGTGGGTGGTAACCCGGCCAAAGAAATCAAAAAGCTGAACCCCAATCGCCGAATGCTGAAAAGAGAGTTTATGTTTCGGGACAGTGAACATTTCCTTCAGATGCAGGAAGGTCTGAATCGCTATGTTTTAGGGGGTAACACAATAAGAGGCTGGATTCGTCACAAGCTGTTTCCCAGAAAGGGCGATTAAGTAATATTCACAGGAAGCCCTAACAGGCCTCTGATGTGAAAGAGCGCATCACGGGTCGCTATCAGGTTGGTCACCAGCGCCAGATTGGTATAGCAGGAATGATGGTAGATCAGGTTATTAAAGAGTCGGGCGACTTCTCCCCGCTCACTCCTTGAAGTAAATAACCTCAGGGCTTCATGAATAGCATTAGGGGGTAGCATTGGGCTGTTAATACTTTCCAGGTACTGACCCAGTTGCATCAAGCCGTTCTCAATCTCTGCTTTTGTCGCTTCGGGAAGCCTTTTCTTTTGAGCATAAATTCCCGTATTCATACTCCATTTAGCAGTGGTCGTATAAATCTGTTCCATACCTGATCGCAACAGATCATCCCTGGCCCAGACCACCGGAAAAAACACGCAGTAGGCCACAGGGTAAACGGGTACCATCACAGGCATGGGAACGGCCATGACGGGTACCGGACGAACTTGCTGTGGAGGTAGCGGCTTTGGCTTCACAGACTCTTTGCCAACTTTAATAATACTAGGAGCCTGTCGGACTTATGCTTTCGAGCATAAATTTCAGTAGAACGAGTCGAATTATTCGATGGATTCGTGATAATAGTTGACCTATTTAATCGAATTCATCGAATAATTGGGCCGTTCTTTCTGGAATTCAGGCCGAAATAGTCTTAAGTCCGACAGACTCCCAGGGTCGTCTATTTCCAACCGACTGATACTGGCCTCACCCGAACACAGATCTGAAGGTGAGGAGCGAGACAAATCACCTGTGTCAGAAACCGTTGATGCAGAAGAGTGCGACGTTCGAGAAATAGCGGATTCTAATGGCAACTCTCTTTCACTCAAAGGCTCTGCACTGTCCCGCCGACTTTCTTGCAATGGAGAGGGAGATTGAATCAGTTGTTCTTGCGGCTGCGAAGGAACCAGACCCTGAAGTAAATCAGGTAAAGGCTCTGCTTTTCTTCCAGTGTCCACAACGGATGGTAAGTCTTTTTCAGGCCCCGGCTCTGCAGATACAGTCTTTTGAAACAGTGCAAAGTTCGGCCACTGTTTTGCCTGCTGATGTGAGCCAAAAGCTTGCCTTTGTCTGGGAGCCAGCCTTCTCCACTGCTGAATACTCTCTTTGAGTTCTTCATCCACATCCCGTTCTGTTTTGGAATGAGAATCCCCCATCAACCCTTCCAACCAGACACAGAACTCATCGACCTTTTCAGGAGAAATTTGCATAGAGTGAGGATTATTCAGGGCAACGGTCAGAATATTTACAAGCCCGCATTTTGTTTTGATACGAGTATTACTGCAACGTAAATCCGGAGCCAGGTTTTTAAGAACCACCAGCTTGTCTTCATACTCCTGATCAATCACTTTGGCCGATTCAAGGTAAGTCATATCCACCCCGAAAGCCTTACAGACCAACTGCCCCCATTTTTCTCTGTGTTCGTCATCCAGAATGAAGGTATAAGGATGGCAGCGAATGCATTCTTTTCTTTTGTTTCGAAGCTTGTGGCAGACTTCCCAATACTCGTTTTGCTTGCTCCTCACCGACCGGAATGCCTGCGTATAGGCCTCAAACATTTTTTTGAACCGAACGGCATAAATCACCTTATAGGCACTCTCCAGCTCTTGAATCAGATGCCTACCGGCGGGAAGCCTGGCTATTTCAGACTTTCTGGCAGTCAGTGCCTTAATCAACTGAAATCCTTTTTCCAATGTCTGATCGCTTTTCATCAACCAGGAAATGTCTTTCAGTGATGTATTGACCTCAAGATCAGTAAGGGAAGATTCCGGGGTGTTATCAGGCGACACAAAAACTCTTTCAAGCAGCGCACTATTCTCAGAGCTGAGCCAGTGTTTTTCAGCCAGTTTCTCGAAGAGCGCCATTCTTTGCCCGGTCAGAAAACGATCTGCATTCTCTTTGGACTGGCAAGCAATCAAAACCGTTCTGACCACATAACCCGTCAGCTTTTTCAGGCAGGAATGAAGCCCTGAATAGTGATGAGATGATTCAGGAAAGGTCTCAATAAAATAGTTTAAGGCCTCAAGGAAGGCTACGTTTTGCTCCAGCGGCCTACGTGCTGGTTCACCAAAGTCATTTTCTACTGCCAGCACCTGATCCATCAGAACATCGCTTAAATAACGCTTGTAGAAAGGGTGTAGATCCTTGCCCGAATAAATCAACCTCTCGGCCTCTTCACAACTGACCTTTTCTAACGTGTCGTCATCGTTACACCACCAGTCAGGCTTCTCTTTTGGTGGTTGCGCTCTGACAGCACCCTGAACATACCTGAGCCGCCCCTGAAACTCTTTAACATCCTCAGAAGCCAGCAAGGGAATGCAACAGGAAGGGTTTCGATCAAGAAGAATGCGCCGCAGGTGAGGGACAGACCAATCAGCACCTCGACGATCCCGGTAATAAACTCTGGCCTCCAGATATTCAAGCTCCGAATCCAGCAGACTTCCCACACGGTTTACCAGCTCTGCATAGAACTCACCATGATCTTTTTTAAGCAGGTGGGCATACTTTATTAACTCGAGCAGAACACTCAGATATCTTCTGCCATCCATCGCTTTGGATGCTTCGTCCATAGGTTTTGAGCAGGCTTTCAACACTTCGTAATACAATGGCAGCATTTCTTGCTGAACATACCGCCGCTTGCGCGCATCGTTCTTGATGTAGCTCAGGGCTAAAACCTGATCCATTTTGCTGACCACCTGTCGACAATGATCAACAGGATCAGAATGAGTCTGAGTCGTCTGAAGCTCTTCCAGAGCCTCTGTTACTTTTCTTTCCAGATGCTCCTGCTCTTTGACTTTTTCCGTTCGGGGGTTGTCTTCACTGGATTGTGTGACCGGAGTCGTTTGTACAGACGACCAGCCAGAGGGGTTTAATCCTCTCCCTCGACCACGGACCCTATTGGAAGCACCGGATTGCAAACCAGAATGACCCGGCCTGACCTCAGACACTTGATGAAGGGTACCGGGCAATCTGCCGGAAGTAGAGGGCCCGGGATGGCCACGACCTCGCCTCTGCCAACCGGCATAGGTTTTTGTGGTGTGTGGCTTACCTTGTCCATCCCTGACTCCTTTTACTTCAGCTGAATCGACCTTTATTGGTCAGCCATTCTCCATAGACCCAACAGATTAGGCACTTCATCTTTGCCTCTCATAAAGTCATCAATAGCTACGGCCAACGTTGAATAGTCCACTCTGTGTGCAGGCATTGAGGTAATGATCACAGGAACCGGTCTGTTATCGTCAGCTGCAAAAGTAATATTGATGAAGCCTTTTGAAATGCTCACTGTGAAGTATTGATATTTGGAGCCGCCATAAAAAGCCAGCAGATAAACGATGCCTTCCTGCTTTGCTGCATGCTCTGTGACTGCAGCAATGATAACGTCTGCCTGACTCTTACCACTGTAATGACTGACTACTTTCCCGGGATCCACTTTGCTCAGCTGCAAGCCTGCGCCACCAGCTACCGCATTAAACCCATTGCTCATAGCTTCTACATCACCGGCTTTACTCTTTAAAAGCCTTGAATCTTTAGTATTCATGACAAAGCTAACAACATCTTTAATTTGATCGGTACGAGCCTTTGAACCGATGCCCAGCATCTTGAGAATGTCTTTATTGAAATTAAACAACATGGTTCTGGCATGACTTTTTTCAATGAGTTTCCTGAAGCTTTTGGCATGAGAAGGCAAAACTTTTTTAATGCCTTTCTTAACGAGAAAATTCGCCTTGTGCAGCACAAAACCATCATCTTTATTTCTGGATGTTTCAATGCCTTCATTAAACGCTCTGCCAAACGCCAGGGCCTTCATAGCATTCAAGATATCTTGTGCAGTGGGTTCATTTTCAGAGGAGGATAGTTTGTAAGCTGCGCACAGTTTGCCAAGATTTTCCTCAGCAGACTCTCCCAGCAACTCATACGCTTCTGCAAAGGCCGGGTCCAGAGTGTGATCGTCACTGACGGCACCCACGGCTTTCAACTGCTCGTAAAAAGCAGCATTACCTGCTCCCTCAGCGTTCATCGAATACAAACCGGAAACGCTCATAGCATGGGCTGTAGCAGCTACATTCATCATTTCCTGGGTAATTTCTCCAGCCGTAACCTGCAGCGGCAGGGCCAGAATCAGTAGAATCGTCCTTAAATACTTCATGAAGGGCACCTCTTTGTCAGTAAATCCATTTACACCTAAATAAGACCTGAGTAAGAGTGAGATAGTTCCCCTTGCCCCACGGGGCATTAAGAGTAAGGATTAAAGTAGACCCATATAAGCGATGGCTCTATGAAAACCTACAAAACACTGAGGCTCATCCTGGGCGATCAGCTGCACGCTGGGCATAGCTGGTTTCGTCAAAAAGACCCGGATACGCTCTATCTGGTGGCAGAACTCCATCAGGAAGCATCCTACGTTCAGCATCATGTACAAAAAATCTGTGCGTTCTTTGCGGCTATGGAAGCCTTCGCCAGTGCATTGGAAAAGTCCGGCCATGAGGTTCTGCATTTAACGCTGGATGAGACCGCTCAATACAAAGATTTACCCACTCTTCTTCAATCTCTGATCCATACCCACAAAATCAAACAGTTTGAATACCAGAGACCCGATGAGTACAGGCTTCTCAAGCAACTGCAAGGCATAGAACCCGGAGTTCCTGTCACAGAAGTTGATACAGAGCACTTCCTGTTGCCTTTTGATGAGATTTCGAGCCTTTTTAAAAAAGGCAAAGCCACACGAATGGAGCATTTTTATCGCAAGATGCGAAAGCGATTCGACATTCTGATGGATGGAGATCAGCCGGAAGGAGGGCAATGGAATTTTGATCATGAGAATCGCAATCGCTTTAAAGCCAAAGATCTTGCAGACATCCCGGAGCCCCTGACATTCAGCAACCCTGTGACAGCCATTTTGGAAAGGCTAGGAGTCTGTCGGACTTAGCCGACCGTAGCGAGAAAAAGTCCGGTTTGAGACAGTTTTTATGATTATTTGAGGCGAATAGCGAGCTATTCAACGAAAAGAATCATAGAAAATGGCCAAATC
>NZ_JBPCXO010000079.1:0-1314 GCF_051008435.1 Endozoicomonas sp.
AGGGGAGTAGCAAATCAGCTGTTACCAAGGTATTGTTTTCTACCCAATTACCAAGTTTTTATGTTTGATTCGCCAATGCCTGTCGCTGAAGTTTCTTCCGAATACAAAGGTCTGATCCAACTGGCCGCAAAATATCTGAAAGGCCCTGATAAAAGGGCTTTTATTGCAGAGATCGCGGAAACTCTCTGTGACAGTAACCCTCGCATGACAGAAACCTTGTTTGGTTTTGGCCGCAAGGCCGTTGAACTCGGAATGAATGAAAAACGCACGGGATTGATCTGCTTCGGAAACTACGAGCCTTGCGGTAAGAAAAAAGCAGAAGAAACATTTCCAAAACTGGAAACAGACATCCGCAGCCTTGTTGACCCAGAAAGTCAGGCCGACCCCCAGTTACAAAATACCTTTGCCTATACCCGCATCACAGCTAAATCTGTACGCCAGAAGCTGGTAGACGAAAAGGGCTGGCAAGAGAACCAGCTGCCAAAAGAGCGAGCCATCAGCAATATACTGAATCGACTGGGCTACAGACTGCGTAAAGTCCAGAAAACCAAGCCCGAAAAAAAATTCCGGAAACCGATGCCATCTTTGAAAATATCCGCCTCGTAAGGCAAGAGGCGGATCAGAAACCCGGTACTCTCCAGATCAGTATCGACTGCAAAGCCACTGTCAATCTTGGCCACTTTTCTCGAGGAGGTAAAGCTCGCGGGGTTGAGGCCGTGAAGGCTCTTGATCACGATATGGCGACCAAGACAAAAATGATTCCTTTTGGCATCCTGGACCTGAAAACTGACCAGCTCTATGTCTACTATGGTACGTCCTATAAAACCAGCGATTTTATCTGTGATGCACTGGAGCTGTGGTGGGATCAAGTCAGGAACGCTAACCCGAAGGCGGAGGAATTGATTATTTATGCTGATAATGGCCCAGAGAGTAACAGCCATCGCACTCAATTCTTGTTGCGAATGGTCGAGTTTGCCAAACGGATCGGTTTGAGAATTCGGCTGGTGTATTATCCCCCCTACCATAGCAAGTACAATCCAATCGAGCGTTCTTGGTCATTCCTTGAAAACCACTGGAACGGAACACTGCTGGACAAAGTTGTGACTGTGTTGGAATGGACAAAGAGTATGACATGGAAGTGTCTTAACCCCATTGCCCATTTACTGGATAAAGTCTACGAGAGGGGAATTGGCCTGAGCCGGGAGAGTCTGTCAGAAATCAAACCTCATATTGATCGTCACCCTGAACTAAAGAAATGGGATGTCACTGTGACTGTAGCGCCAAGGCCGGTAACTTCTTAAGTACTACTTGCCT
>NZ_JBPCXO010000080.1:0-1048 GCF_051008435.1 Endozoicomonas sp.
TTAACAACATCCGGAATACCGTAAATAACCAAGTTCAACAAAATCTGAAGAACAGCCCATATAACCAGGCCAACATGCAGCAGTGGCATCAGAATATGCACGCGCAGGGGGCGGCTGAAACACAGCACCGCATTCAACAACAAGCATCAGCGGCTGGTGCTGAAGCAGAGAGACGGAAAATTGCAGGGCAACAGCCAGCGGACCCTCAAAAGGAGCCTGAACCTTACACCTATACCGATCCGAGGTATTTGGCGAATAATGCCTTGTCCGACTGTCTCTCATCGGGAGAGAACGCCTTTAAATGTTTAACTCTGTACGGCAAGGACCCGCACGCACGCTACGGCCATGGTGAGTGGGTTGTGGTTAAACCCAAGCGTACTGCAGCTGAATTGAAAGAAATTACAGCTTTAGCGGATGAACTCGACGTGGATGAAGACTGGGGTACTCACTCTCTCACACTCGAATCTACAGCCAGTACACCGCCTACTCATACTCCAACACCATCCTCCCAGGCAACTTCTCCAGACCTTGATCCTTTTGATCTTGACGAAGACTGGGGAGACGAAGGAGATCAGCAAACAGGCTCCCTCAGCGAGCTGCGAAAAGACACAGAGCCGCTCTCGTTTTGTAAGGTGGGCAGCTGCCTTGACGAGATAGAATTGAACTACGATGGCCAGCTGTTGGCGTCTGTAGGCATTGATGATGCCCTGATAAGCAGCGCCATCAGTGGTCATCCAGTGGCTAGAACTGTAGCAGCCCTGACCACTGCAGGTATGGCCGCGTGGCAATGGGCAAGAGAAAAAGGAACGATTCCTGATGAGGAGTCAGTGACCCGCTCATACAGCTACCACGGCAATGGCAAAGTGACGGATATGTCAGGGGAGCCCTTACCTTATATAGCCGCCAAAGGACGTGTAGACGGCCTAGGAGCCTGTCGGACTTAGCCGACCGTAGCGAGAAAAAGTCCGGTTTGAGACAGTTTTTATGATTATTTGAGGCGAATAGCGAGCTATTCAACGAAAAGAATCATAAAAAATGGCCAAATCCG
>NZ_JBPCXO010000081.1:0-2131 GCF_051008435.1 Endozoicomonas sp.
AGCATAAAGGCGGTAAAAGGCTGCCAATCTGTAAAAATGAGCAAATCACGTCGGAGATATGGATGTTTTTTGCTCATTTTGTGATTTTGGATATCTGAATAACCTATTCTCGGTCAGGCTCCTAGCCTTTGCTTCTTATTATGTTTTTCCCATTACCCTGGCCATCACGGTGACCACAGGGATAGCCGCCTACGTGGGATTTCTGGGTCGATATGATTTAAGTGACAGGCAGCCCAATAAACATCTGACAGAACGTTCTGCACGATATTTACCTTAATCTTGCGGGATTTTTTGACCAAAGGTGAGATACAAGGCCCTGAAACCAGGGCCTTGAGAAGCATCAAAATACCAGGTTTGCCACCAGAACAATGACTGGCAAGGTAACCAGCGTTCTCAGAACAAAGATCACAACCAGTTCAAAAAGATTCAGAGGCAGCTTGCTGCTGAGAATCACCGCACCGGTTTCAGACATGAAAATCAGCTGAGTGACCGACAGAGCTGCAATCACAAACCGGGTCATCTCACTGTTAATGGACGTTGCCAGAATAGAAGGCACATACATATCAGCAAAACCCACCAGCAAAGCTTCAGAAGCCTGCGCAGCCTCGGGCAATTGCATCAGCTCCAGCAACGGTACAAAAGGTGCACCCAGAATGCTGAACAAGGGGGTTGTCTCGGCAACGACCAGACCCACTGTACCAATGGCCATCACCGCTGGCAGAACACCAAAGACCATATCCAGAGCATTTCTCAGACCCTGCCTGGCGACATCAGTCAAACTGGTGACTTTGGCCGCTCGCGCCAAAGCCAGTTCATAACCATAACTCAGAGCCGAGTGACCTTCTGGAATCAACTCATCGTCTTTATTACGCGCCGTGCCATCAATATACAGATCCTTTTTCCTGCTCAGGGGCGGAATTCTTTGAAGGACAATAGCCGCAATCGCGCCCGACAGGCAGATGGCCAGATAGAAAGGTACAAACTTGTCCTGCAGACCGACCTGAGTCAGAACCACCAGAGAAAATGAGATACCCACAATGGAAAACATGGTGGCTACAACCGTAGCTTCACGCTCTGTGTATTGTTTATTCTCATACTGATTACTGGTAAGCATGACACCCACAGTGCCATCACCCAGCCAGGAAGAAAGACAGTCAATGGCAGCACGCCCGGGCAGACGGAAAACCGGACGCATAATTTTGCTGAGCAGTGTTCCCAGCAGTTCAAGCAAACCAAAACTCAGAAGCAGAGGTAACAGTAGACCGGCCAGGAAAAAAGTAACCAGTAACGATGGCAACAAGTCATTGAACACCAGTCCGCCGGTATTGGCATTCCAGACTATTTCTGCCCCCAGCTTGTTCTGAGCCATCACTGCAAATGCAGCACCCAGCACACGAATCAGCAACCAGGTCGGAGAAGCATGAAACAGACCATTCAGCAGATCAGATTTTTCAATAAACCTGGGCTTAACAACTGTGCCTATCAGTGACATAACCGCAGAGAAACACAGCACACTGCTAACCAGTGGCAGAATATTCTCTCCAAGTACTGCCTTGAACCCCTTGGCCATCAACGCCAGCGGAAATGTCATTGAACCATCAATAAAAATCGGGACGATAAAGAATACCAAACCCAAAAGGGACGGAATCAGAAACATCAGTGTGTTCCGGGATCCGGAATTTGCCATCGCAGCGTCAGACATCGAGCGTCAATCCCAATATTTATTCAAAATTAAGAGTAATTATGTAGGCGCGCGATAATAGCGATTTATTCTGACAACTTGAATTGATGGAAATACTTATCCACAAGTCACAGTGATTGGTAACGGCATCTCATTCGGAATCACCTTTTATCTCTAAACGACACAACCTGGCTATATGGAATGAGGCCCTGCAGGGCCCCTTCAAGGTATCAGGACTTGGCTGAAGTATTGACCCAACGCTTTCGGATAGCGGAGCTGAATGCTTCATCATAGGCTGCCAGGGCAAGAATAATTAAGCCACTCCCTAGGAGCCTGTCGGACTTATGCTTTCGAGCATAAATTTCAGTAGAACGAGTCGAATTATTCGATGGATTCGTGAGAATAGTTGACCTATTTAATCGAATTCATCGAATAATTGGGCCGTTCTTT
>NZ_JBPCXO010000082.1:0-12768 GCF_051008435.1 Endozoicomonas sp.
AACAGCAGGTGCTGATCAAACTCAACAGGGCTATCCTTGAATTTTGGTGGTGGTGACATCTGGCATTATTAGGGTTGATTTAAGGCTTATCATAACAGATAAACCTATTCTCGGTCAGGCTCCTAGAAAGGGATCGCCACGGAAGGAGCCTGATATGAGCGGAGACTCAAACACCCAACTCTATACATTCTCTCTGAAAGGGACGGATGACCGGTTCGATGGACAGGTTCCCGAGATTACCCTGCAACTTTCCGTCACACTGGAATGCTTTGACGGCATAGACAGCAAGTTCCTGACGATCTCCTTGCTAAACAGTACCGTGGCTGCCAGTCATACTGGCGACATGGTGTATGACACAGAGACTCATAGAGGCTGGTTTAGTGAGAAGGTAAGCGTTTATATCGGTGTAGACGGTTTTGGCAACAACCCTGTGTTAGAGCAGGATTATCCCAGTACAACCACCAGTGGCACCACTTTTTCTACCAGTGAAACCCTGGGGGTAACAGCAGGTGTTACTGCCAGTGACGGTGCACCCAAGTTGTCTATTGGAGTATCCGACAGTACTTCGAGCAGCACCTCTCAAACTGTCGCTGACTTTACAGTGGCCAACAACTCTGCTGATGATGAAGTCAATCACGACTATAACCTGAGCAGTACACCGAATGGGTTATACACAGGCCCAAACAGCATCGTGATCAAACCCTCTGCTACAGACTTCTTTGAATACGACACATTAAGTACTGTGACCAACAATGACGGCTCGGCCATCAGTAATCTGCCCCTGGCTTCTCAGGCTGTCTATAGAACACCAAGCGGTGATTTTACTGAAGAAGTCAGCCTCGGAGTGACGCATTACCTTCAAAGTGTTTCAACGAGTCATTCTGCTGTGACGTCAACGGTGACTTATTACACGGAAGATAATCAGCCGGTTTATGATTTGCTGGAAGATCTTGCGGTGAATTTTTCTGCTATCAGAAATCCAACGGTTTAATCTTTCTGTGGGCCAGCCTGGCTCTATTTTAAATACAGAACCAGGCAGCCACTGATTGCTATTACGTCAGCATGGGTTTCAGGAATCGTCCAGTATGGGAAACTTTGCTGTCGGCTACGATTTCCGGAGTGCCCTCGGCAATGATCTGACCACCGCCGTCACCTCCTTCGGGTCCCAGGTCAACGACCCAGTCCGCTGTTTTGATGACATCCAGGTTGTGCTCAATCACTACTACAGTATTACCGTGATCTCGGAGTCTGTGCAGTACGACCAGTAACTGTTGAATATCGTGGAAGTGCAGACCGGTGGTGGGTTCATCAAGAATATACAGAGTTTTTCCGGTATCCCGCTTGGAGAGTTCCTTGGCCAGCTTCACCCGCTGAGCTTCACCTCCCGAGAGCGTTGTAGCGTTCTGCCCCAGATGAATATACGACAGGCCGACATCCATCAGGGTTTGCAGTTTTCGTTTCACCGCAGGAATAGGTTCAAAGTATTCCAGAGCTTCCTCAACGGTCATCTCAAGCACTTCATGGATGTTCTTGCCCTTGTACTTTACGTCCAGGGTTTCACGGTTATAACGTTTGCCTTTACAGACGTCACACGGCACGTAAATATCAGGCAGGAAATGCATTTCTACTTTGATAACACCGTCACCCTGGCAGGCTTCGCAGCGACCGCCCTTAACGTTAAAGCTGAAACGACCTGGCTTGTAACCACGTGAGCGAGCTTCCTGGGTTCCGGCAAACAATTCACGAATGGCGGTGAAAATGCCGGTATAGGTAGCAGGGTTGGATCTGGGCGTTCGACCAATGGGACTCTGATCGATATCGATGCATTTATCGAAGTGGTCCAGACCACTGATCTTTTTGTGTTTGGATGCCGTTAAGGTCGTCGCACCATTCAGGGCATGAGCAGCGATCGGGTACAGAGTGCTGTTGATCAGGGTGGACTTACCGGAGCCGGACACCCCTGTTACACACGTCATCAGACCCACTGGAATTTCCAGGCTGACATTTTTCAGGTTATTGCCAGAGCAGCCAGTGAGTTTCAGCAGCTTCTTTTTATCCACAGGCGTACGTTGCTCAGGTACGGCTATTTTTCTGGTCCCTGTGAGGTATTGACCCGTTACTGAGTTCTCGTTATCCATGACCTGGGCAGGTGTGCCCTGGGCAATAATTTCACCACCGTGAACTCCGGCGCCAGGGCCAATATCAATGACATGGTCGGCCATACGAATGGCGTCTTCGTCATGTTCTACGACAATGACAGTATTACCCAGGTCGCGGAGTCGTGTCAGTGTGCTTAGCAGCCGTTCGTTATCCCGCTGGTGCAGACCAATACTGGGCTCATCCAGGATGTACATAACGCCAACAAGGCCAGCACCAATCTGGCTGGCCAGTCGAATACGCTGGGCTTCACCCCCTGAGAGAGTATCAGCACTGCGATCAAGGGTGAGGTAGTTGAGGCCGACGTTAACCAGAAAACTCAGGCGATCGCAGATCTCTTTCAGAATTTTCTCAGCAATCTCCCCTTTCTGACCGGGCAAGCTGAGCTGCTCGAAGTAAGAAAGTGCACGTTCTACCGGTAGTTTTACCAGGTCAGGCAGTGCTTCTTTCTCGATAAAGACATGTCTGGATTCCTGACGGAGACGAGTGCCTTTACAACTTGGGCAGTGCTGGGTACTCAGGTACTTGGAGAGTTCTTCCCGAACGGACTGGGATTCAGTCTCGCGGTAGCGCCGTTCAAAATTGGGAATAATCCCTTCAAAATGATGACGTTTTTTATAGACGTCGCCTCGGTCATTGACGTAACTGAAATCGATCTGCTCTTCACCGGAGCCGTGCAGAATGGTGTTCTGTTGTTCAGCGGTAAGATCATCAAAAGCGGTATCAATATCAAACCCAAAGTGGGCCGCCAGAGATTTCAGAAGGTGGAAGTAATAGACACTTCTGCGATCCCAGCCCCGAATGGCGCCTTCTGCCAGGGTTAATTCCGGATGCTGAACAATTCGGTCTTCATCAAAAAACTGTTTAACCCCCAGCCCGTCACAGGTGGGGCAGGCTCCAGCCGGGTTGTTGAACGAGAACATACGAGGTTCCAGTTCATTGATGCTGTATCCACAGGACGGGCAGGCAAAGCGGGCTGAGTAAACAATGTCTTCCTGCTCTGCGTCCATGAAGCTGATGGCCGCCAGTCCATCGGTTAACTCCAGAGCCGTTTCAAAAGACTCTGCCAGACGCAGCTGCAAGTCTTCTCTCACCTTGAAGCGATCAACGACGACTTCAATGGTGTGTTTCTTTTTCTTGTCCAGAGTGGGCGGAGTGTCCAGGTCGGTAACAATGCCGTTTATGCGCGCCCGTATGAACCCCTGGGCTCTCAGTTCACTGAAAACATGAAGATGCTCACCTTTACGATCCCTGACCACAGGGGCCAACAGCATCAGCTTGGTGCCTTCCGGCAAAGCCAGCACCTGATCCACCATCTGGCTGACAATCTGGGCTTCCAGCGGCAGGTGATGCTTTGGACAACGCGGTGTTCCGGTTCTTGCAAACAGCAATCGCAAGTAGTCGTATATCTCAGTGATGGTACCGACAGTCGAGCGGGGGTTGTGGCTGGTGGATTTCTGTTCAATGGAGATAGCGGGGGACAAACCTTCAATGTGGTCGACATCCGGCTTTTCCATCATCGAGAGAAACTGTCGTGCATAAGCCGACAAGGATTCTACATAGCGACGTTGGCCTTCTGCATAGAGGGTATCGAAGGCCAGGGATGACTTCCCTGATCCGGACAGGCCCGTAATGACAATCAGGCTGTCCCGGGGCATATCCAGATCAATGTTCTTCAGGTTATGGGTTCTTGCACCCTGTACCGTTATTTTATCCACCCGTATCACCCGATGCTGTTGAAGAGCAAACAGGGGATTATAAAGCATCCCTTGGCTTGAAATGTAGTGGATGTGAAATATCCAGGGCAGATGAGCTGTCTCATCTGCTGATTCCGGGCAATCTATTACTCGTGCGTAGGAACATGAATAGTTTGAAGCTCTCCGGTGGCGGTACTTAGCCGGACTGATGTTGGGGGGGTAGGCCAGGGGGAGCCCAGTCTCCAGAAATAAGCTTTAGTCTGGTTATTGGAGATATCTGTCGCAATAAAAAACTCGGCGTGCCCATCATGATGGAGATGAGTGACCCCTTGTTTGGGAAGCTGGAAAACCAGTTTTCCGCTGGAATCCATCATGGGAGGCACCATACCGGACGCTTTCGGGTAGTGATAGCAGGTCTTGAAGAGCTGGCTGGTTTCGAAGCCAGCCATGGTAATGTGGTAGTAGTTCATATCCAGGGCTGGACCCTTGGTTTCACTGCCTGATTTTAGCGCTGTCTGGTATGGCATCAGGGTCAGGGAGTTACTGCTGTATACCAGTTCCGGCAAGACAGCATTGACGACTTTTTTCAGGTCAATACCACTGAACTCATGGGGGAAAACCATCCGGTGTTTTATGAACCAGTTATGACATTGATCGTTAATGTCTTTTAAAAGGGTTTGATTCACACCTTTCACTTTCAAGATGGGCTCGCAGATTACGGCTTTGGTTTTGGCCCTCAGTTTAGAGCGGGTGCCCTTTAATTCGATTATGCTGCTTTTGGCATCTACCATCGGGGCAAGCCTGATATCACTCGGATGGTGATGGTTTTTTAACTCTGCTTCTCTTTTGTAGTTGATGACGGGTAATTGCAGAGTGTGTTCCTGAGTATCTCCATCATCCGTAAATTCTGGGTCTTCCTCAGGCGAAGCATGGTTATACCAGACTGTACCCCCCGTAAAAATCACGAATACAGTAAGACCTGCAGCAGTATAAAGCCTGCCATTATTGGCTTCTGCTGGCTTAGGGGTTACAAGCATGAAGGCAAGCACCGCCACCATGAAAAGCTTGAACTGACTGGAATGTCTGACGGGGTATGCCATTTTTATCAATCCTCTTTTTTATCGCTCTGGTGAATCTGCCCATGGATTTCCAATGATTGGCAGAGTCCTTTTTCATGATTTCTCTGGAACGAATAAAAATAGCTGACTGGTGGGAAAGTGCTGGAGGTGGTGGAAACTTTTGAGCTTTTAATGGGTCTAATTCTCGTTAAACCATTATCTTCCGGTCATGACTGTCTATTTTCGGTCGGGTTCCCAGAATTATCAGTATTTGGAGGCTTCTGTAGGCTCTGAGCTGTTTTGGAGTGATTGATATGCAAGGATGCGAAAACGCCAAGTCGGCAGAAGTGGGAAAGCCTGCGGGTTTAGTTGATTCACCTGCCTCGTCTTCTTCTCCCTCCCCATTCATACCCGCCATGAGTCAGGTTATGCCCCTGCCTGCTCGAAAGATGGGTGACTTTTCTGTTTCTAAAACGTCTGCTTCCCTTGGAATTGATCAATTAATGAATGCCATGAAGGCGGGAAGCCTGGACCAAAATGGTTATGAGCAACTCCTTGAGCACTTGAGGGCCTGGGTATCAGAATCCGAGCAACTGGATATCTGGTATGGAGAAGCGGGCAATCAATATCTCAGCGATATCCGACAACTGAAAGACTGGTTGTCTTGCCCTCCAGCTCTTGTCTGTGACTTATTTGAAGATCATCAGGCATTTCTGATCTGTAGGTTGGACAGTGTTCATTCTGTATTTTTTGAAATCCTTGCGAGCCTACAGGAGGAAACAGAGCCTCTGATTCGTCTGCTGACTCGATTGAAGGTAATAAAAACCCCTCTGGACCCGGAGCTTTGTCCTGTTAAAAGTGCTGTTTATCTGCCTCTGGATCTTTTTAAAGAACTGTGGGGGGATGAGTTACAGCCTCAGATGAGATCGGCTGTTTTTGGTTTTCATCTTCTCAGTCTGAAACCTTCAGCGTTGTTTAACTGGTGGCAGACAGAAATGAGAAAGTATGAGGGCGTTGAAGCCGGTGTGGAGCCTTCTTTCCAGAGAACCCTGTCTGATGTGCTCTTTTCAAAAATGAGGCAGGGAGATCTTTACTGCAAAACAGAGTTTGCCGGGAATTACTGTTGGAGTCATTTCATTCTTCCCAGATTGAATGACTGGCATCGGAAGGGGCAATATCCTCGATTTGATGGAGATCGGGTTGAAGGCATGGGGCACTGGTTGCAAGATCATCAGAAAGAGCTGGGCAATATGTTTAATCTTCTGGTTGAGCAACCGACCTTGCTGGCAGGGTTTATGTCTCAGGTCCCCAATGAAATACAGCCTCTTTTACTATGGTTTGCGTTTACTCAGGGTTATCCGGAAATAGTGGATGCCATCCAGACCGCATGCCCTGACGCCTTAACATCCCTTGGAGCCATAGAGGCAGATACCGGTAATTCTCTTTTGCATTACTTCTGTTTAGACCGGGTTGAGGAGGGGGCAGATCTTTTACTGAAACTGATCAGGGAACAGGGCCTTGAAGGTTATGCATCACGACCAAACGTGGCAGGAAAGACGCCTCTGGAAATGCAGAAACCATCGAGCCGGTTCTCTGCCAATAGAAAAATCAAACAACTGCAAAAAATCCGTCTTTATCGTTTCTTTTTTCAGCATACGAAACCTGAACAGGTGACAGCTTGCTTAGAGTTTTTGTTGGCAGAAAAACCGTTACCGGACCATGATTGTCTTCCTCTCTTAATACTGGGGCTGCAGGCAGGGGGCACTATCCCTGAAAAGGCGTTACAAAATAAGCACCTCAATTACTCCATGAAAATCTGGCAGAATTCTAAAAATACCCATGCTCTAGCGCCTTTCTTGAGTTGGATAAAACACTTCGAACCCCTTGATGCCCGGAATCTCGCTGACATGCTGAATCAGCTGCCTTCTAAGGGCATTAAGCCAGAAGTCGTTTCAGAAATACTTGCTGTTTTACCCCCTGAGAGTTTATCTGCTGTGCTTGAGCAATATATGCACGGCGAGCATAAAGAATGGTTTCAGAAACAGTTTCTTTCCACTCAGCTCTATCCATTGGGACAAGGCATTGATGCCAGCTACCCCTGGACAACCTTATTACAAACCGTTGGATTCAAAATGGCGATCCCCAAGCCGGACAGCAGCCAGGAAAAAGACTACCAGCGTTGTCTTGATCAACACCTTCATCATGACTCCCAAAGACTTCAGCCCTTGCCAGAGAATCATTCAAGCTGCTTTAAGGAGCAGGAAGGGGTAACAGGGCTTTATGGACGTAGCCTTTATCATCAGGGGGCGCTTTCAGGGCAGGAAGAAAAAGTCCCTCGAATAAAATTGAGAAAGCGGGGCTCTGATGGAACGGATGAGTCACTGGAAGAACTGACAAGAGAAGCAGGTGTCCTTCAGTTTCTGAGGGAGCAGCAAGCATTATTCCGAGAAACCAGTGGCAGGGAAGGAATGGATTTACACAGCCAGTTACCCGAGCCTGTGGGTAACTTTGTGTTGCCAGAAGCATCGAAATTTCTGGCCGAGGTGGCTCTGTCAGAAGAAGAACGTTCGCTTTTACAGTCAAGAGTGGCATTGGATTCAGAGCCTGATACCTGCGAGGCTTATTTGTTCCAGACACAGCTTGAGGCGTTGTACCACCGTTATGCTCACGAGACGTCAGGTGAAAAAGGGCTTAGCAGAGAAAATGCGCTAAAGGCATTAAGAGTGGCGGCGCACGATATTGGTGTTTTATTCAGAAATGGTTTTTCTGTGCCAAATGCTTTACCCGCGTTTCATTCCAGGTTTATCAGCGATTTGAGGTCCTATGTCACTTTGAATCAATTAACCGGTTTTTGTTCGCAGGGATCTTTTGATGGTTGGACCGGGCCTGCAACCGAGTACCCGAATATCTCTCCCTTTCCGGCAGTGCTCAGGGATTTCGCAGAAATTCGAAAGCATTCAGAGCTTAAACCCGTTACCAGCGAATTGGGTTTTGATATGGAGCATGAAGAGGCGGTGAGTGCTGTTGCCATGAATGAGCTGGCCAACAACATGCTGGCACTGGAGATGCTGCTGGCTCGTATTTTGACAAAAGAGTTAAACAGCCGTGATCCGGCAAGTTTTTCCAGAGCCGCCGAGGAAGTAGAGAATGAATTGCTGGTGCTTTATACGACACTTTATGGGGAGGCGTTTAGCATGGCAGAAGGCAGTGAGGCTCGCAACCGTTTGCGTTCTGCATTAAAGGACCATGGCGTTGCCAGTCAGGCAGCTCGAGAGTTGTGTTATTGGTGTGAGACGGGTGAATCTCCCGGATGGGTCGAGCATGTTAAGAAGAGAGAAGTGCCGCCATGGGTTTATTCTCTGCCACTCCCCGAAAAGCAAATGGAAATGTTCTTGAAGAAGCGTTTCCACTTGCTGAAAAAAACGGGCTTTATGTGCAGTACTCAGGACCCCCACCCAAGGTTGGCTGCTGCCAGCAGCTGGTTCTTGCTGGTTCAAAGCAACTGCATGAAGACGCTGGCGATGGCCGAGGGAATTGTTCATCAGAAAGGCTGATGGCAAGTCGATGCTTTCGGATCGAAGGAATATCTCCTCACATCTTATCGGTTTCCTGATAAAATAAGCCGCTTGCAATTTTATATAAGAAGTCAGGAATGTCTCCGCAGGAACTTAAATCAACGGTCTCACTGTCTCTGGTGTTTGTCTTCAGGATGTTTGGCCTGTTTATGGTACTGCCTGTTCTGGTCCTTTATTCGGAAGACCTGCAGGGAGCCACCCCGGCCCTGGCCGGTTTTGCTATTGGTGCTTATGGATTAACCCAGGCAGCACTGCAAATCCCTTTTGGCTGGATGTCAGACCGGTTTGGACGCAAGCCGGTCATCATTGCCGGCATGATGATATTTATGCTGGGCAGCCTGGTGGCAGCTCAGGCCGACTCTATTTATGGCGTGATATTTGGCCGGGTTCTCCAAGGAGCAGGCGCGGTAGCAGGAGCTATTACGGCTTTGCTGGCTGATCTGACCCGCGAACAATATCGCACCCGAGCCATGGCGGTATTCGGTATCAGTATCGGGTTCTCATTCTGCATTGCCATGTTGCTGGGCCCTCTGTTTGCCAGCTGGTGGGGGCTGGGTGGTCTGTTTGGCAGTAATGCCATTATGGCGGGTCTGGGCATTCTGATTCTGCTGTTTATGGTGCCAACGCCTGTGGTTACCCGAACGGATCTGAACACGAAAGTCAGTGTTAAAGATGTGGGTAATGTGGTTCGCAACCCTGAAATACTGAGACTGATGGCGGGTATTTTTACTCTGCATTTTATCCTGATGGCTCTGTTCGTTTTCCTGCCACAAATGTTGGAAGATACTATGGGAATGCCCCGGGAAAACCATGGCTGGGTCTACCTGATAGCGCTTTCAGTGTCTTTTGTCATGATTGTACCGGTCATTATTTTCAGTGAGGCCAAGCGTCGTTTGAAACAGTGTTTTGTCGGGGCAGTGACGTTGATGTTGGCGGCCATTGCTGGCATGTGGCGAGTAGACAGTGTTCTGCTGGGGATATTCCTGTTTTTTGCGGCATTCAATTTTCTGGAGGCTACACTGCCTTCTCTGGTCAGTAAATTATCACCGGCAGGCACCCGGGGAACTTCCATGGGAGTCTACTCAACCAGCCAGTTTCTGGGTGCAGCACTGGGTGGAAGCCTTGGTGGACTGGCGCTTCAGTACTGGGGTGCGACCGGTGTCATGATGGTTTGTGCAATCCCTACTGCACTATGGTGGTTATTGTCTGTTACCATGAAACAACCCCCCTATGTTAGCAGTATGGTTATGGCCCTCGACTCGTCCATGAGCCTGGATGCCCGTGCCATTGGCAGGGAACTGGCCATTATTCCGGGGGTTGAGGAAGTCACCGTCCTGGATAGTGAGAGAACCGCCTATCTTAAGGTGGACAGGAAAATAGTGGATATGACCGCACTGCGTCAGTATGGCGAGTGCTGACATCAATGAATTAGACAGCTATACCTATTGGATTTCAAGATGCTACTAGGCGTCAAGTTCGTGAAGCCCCGGAAGCCTACAATGAGTAGGTGATTGGGGTGAGCGAACGCTGACAACAACGTAGCAGCTTGAAAGGCGATGAGTATATAAACGCTGGAACCGTTGCTCATCCCTTCTGCGGGAGTGGATAACGGTTCATGTTAAAAAATACTGGAGAAACTGATGGCACGAGGTGTTAACAAGGTCATTCTGATCGGCAACCTGGGTAATGATCCGGATGTCCGTTTTACCCCTAATGGCAGCGCTGTAGCCAACCTGAGTGTGGCGACCAGTGAATCCTGGAAAGATCGTAACACCGGCCAGCCTCAGGAAAAAACCGAATGGCACCGGGTGGTGATCTTCGGCAAGCTGGCTGAAATTGCCCAGCAATACCTGCGTAAGGGTTCCAAGGTTTACATTGAAGGTAAACTGCAGACCCGGAAATGGCAGGATCAATCCGGTCAGGAGAAGTACACGACAGAGGTTGTTGTTGATGGCTTCAGTGGTCAGCTGCAAATGCTGGACGGACGTCAGGAAGGTACGGGTGCTCCTGCCGGTGGCGGTGAGTTCCAGCCAAGGGCTGCACAACAGCAACAGTCTGCCCCACAGCAGCAGTATGGATCAGCGCCTCAGCAGCCTATGCAACAACAGGCAGCTCCGGCGGCTGCGCCACAGCAACAGTTTGGTGGTGCTCCTCAGCAGCAACAGACTCAGCAGCGTTCTGCGCCACAGCAGCAACAGCAACAGCAACAGCAGCAGCAGCAACAACAACAGCCTCAGACTGCGCCAGCAGGTGGCTTTGACGATTTTGACGACGATATTCCGTTTTGACGGCAACTAAAGACTTGTTTTTGTAACGGGTTTTGTCGAACAATAAGCGAATGTTAAGCCCTTCAAATGTGTAAACATTTGGAGGGTTTTTTTGTGGAGGTAGAACATGGTTATTGTCGATTAAACTTTAGACATTGAATGCCGGTGCCATGAGCTGTTGTTCGCTCCGGCTGATACCTGCTTTCGTGGCTTTTTCCTGCCACTGACTGACACTTTCAAGGACCTGGCTTTTGATCTCCTCAGCTTCAGAATGGTCGAGCTGAAAAAAGTCGATCACTTCAAAGGCAAGGTCGTAGTCCAGGCTGTTCTCGTCATCTGTAATGTTTAAATGCAATCCATTGGCCGGTGTGACCGGGTTAATATCGTAAGCGGGAGACAGCACCCAGCCTCCACTTTGATAGATAAACCCATGATTTCTAAGATGGTCGTCTGTATTGGATACTGCAATATTAAACACGATTCGTCGCCAGAGTTGTGCTAAGTCAGTTTTGGTATTTGCCCCGTTGTCCCATAGAAACTGAGCTAGTTCCAAATAACTCGCATCATACTCACCATCATAGTAACCCAACTGAGTCATTGCAGAGGTAAAGTGGAGCCGACTTTGTGGTGTGCGGTCAAAGCGTTTGGTTAAGAATGTATGGTGGTGACTGTTAAACTTGTCGATACGGCACTCGGCCATGTCAATATGGGCTGCTGCTGCCAGTTGGTATGTGACGAATTCCCAAGCAGCAATATCGTAATCGTCGTGACGGCTGGGAAACTTTGCAATCCATAGTTGCTCGCTTTCATCGATAACACTGGCTTTTGGCCGAGCCCCACCCAAGGAAGAACCGGGCGACATTAGCATATACAGCCATTTCAAGTACTCTGGGTCGGTGGTATCTCCGTTATTCTCCACCTGTGATACAGCATGCTCAAGCTCTTTCAACGATGAAATGGGTGGAGCGGCCTGTTTTTCGTCATTGTCCAAAAAATCACCGTCCAATGCTCTCTTGAATCTCAAAGCGCCCAACCGGTATCGGTCATGCACACCGAGTAAGTAATCAATCTCATTAAGTACGCGAGGGCGTCTTTTTTCCTGGCGAGCGACTATAGCCTCTCGTCGCTTCATCAATAACCGACCCCAGCGATCAGGGCATGAGTCCAAGAATACTCTGAAGTTTTTTGAGTCCTCACTATGCTGTTCTCCTGAATAGAGATTTAAATCCGGATCTATTTGCTGGGCATAGTCAGATTGGAGCCAGTCATTGTCGTAACTAAAGCTGAAATGTTCTTTGTTTTTGATGAGAGTTGAGCGTAGTGCACCAACTAGCATTGGTTCGTAGAACTCCTCCCAGTCAGCGAATACATAAATTTCTGTGCTCATCGCGCTTTCCCTTTCTGCGGCTCTTTTTTACTGGCCATCAGCTTTATATCCTGCAGCTTTCGGCCGAGTTCGTCGTCATTTGCCACTTGAGCGAAATCTTCTACTAAACCTAGAACACTTAGAACGGCTACATAATGGCCAATAGAAACTTTGGGGTCGCCCTGCTCAATCTTGCGAATAGTCAGTCGGCTTAAGCCAGTCCGCTCTGAAATTTGGCTTTGAGTGTAACTACGACGTTTATAAGCGAGCTTAATATTCTCTCCCAGTTGTTCCAGAATCTTTCGATTCTTGGGGAAGATAACGGCGCTTCTTTTGGTTATGTCTTTCTTGGTCATTATAATTACCAATATCATGAGATATGATAAGTATAGTGATCATATTTGAAATTTGTAAATATATAGATGGAACCTACAGTTATCATATTTTTCAGAAGTGGTAATTGCAGGTTTCAATTTTTGGCGGTCTGGATAAGAGATATAGAGTCTACAATGGACTCCACACTCTAGGAGCCTGTCGGACTTACCACTGACCTACTGCGAAAAAGCCGGATTTGGCCATTTTCTATGATTCTTTTCGTTGAATAGCTCGCTATTCGCCTCAAATAATCATAAAAACTGTCTCAAACCG
>NZ_JBPCXO010000083.1:0-16436 GCF_051008435.1 Endozoicomonas sp.
GGCAGCAAGTTTGATTAGATATTTGCACTCTGGAGGAATAGTAATGGTGGTCATGGCAGCTACAGTCGTCAAGAGGGGAAAAGTGGCACTTTACTGCGGTAAGCTTTCTTGTGCCACTTCCCTTAGCTCCCGGTTTTTTTCCTCGCATCAGTATGTGAATACCAGTACCACTTGGGCTAATTTCTGTATAACTGTCGAGTTTTTCAATCCACTTCTCTACCCATTCCTCGATTTGACCATCATGAACGCAGTGGTCAAAGTCGATCACAACAAAAGGATCTGCCTCGGTAATAGCCAGAGAAATCCCACCGTACCCACCTGCCAGATAAGCCTGACAAGCCTGGTCAAAGGTTCCCCACGTGGAACGATACTTTTCGTTGCTACCACTGCGTTTATGGTTAACAGGAGAGTACGGTACCTTTCTCGGCTTTTTGTCAGAGGGCGCTTTTTCCAACTTCCATACAATCCATTGCGGATAACCTCGCAACTCCTCCGGAACCCCTGTTGGTATCGGCGCTTTATATCCCGGATACGCCTCTTTTGGATTCAGTATCGTCATGACACCTCATCCAATGACAAATCCCTTGCCTGGTATATATCGTTAAAATCCAACTCAATACCATGCTTGCCAAACAGTCTGATCAAGTCCTCTGCATTCAGCCTGTTAGGATAAAGAATTCCCTTCGCCCATTTTGCCGGAGCACTTCGATGAACACTCAACTTTTCGATAATTTCACTCCAAGGCACTGACCTTTCGATCATATGCCTCTGGAAAACAGTGCAGTTCTTCATAATCTTGTTTTATAATCCGATGATATAGAAACTACTAAGAGGATATATTTTCATGGCATATCAACCCATGACAGCAAAGAAGAAGGACTCAGACCCCCCATCAAAAACACCTGACATGACAACACTCGCCCAACCTAAAGACGAACTACCCGGTGCAAGAATCCGCGCCTACCGACAAACAGCAGGAATGAGCCAGAGAAAACTTGCAGAAATTTGCAACCCACCCATGGACTTCAGCGCCATAGGCCGCATAGAGCGAAACCTCGGTTACACCAGTAGCACGCTTAACCGGCTGGCCAAAGCACTGAACTGCGAAGTCAGTGACTTTTTTCTTCCTGCCGAGCTGGTCGCATGGAAACACCTTCCTACTGATATGAAAGAAGAACTCTCCACACTGATAAAACGCTACTACCAAGCCGCCAGAAAGGACCAACCTTAGAAAAAAACCTCTCACAACCTTCCTCCAAAGCGCCTTTCTGGCGCTTTAATTTTAGCCTCAAAATAAACATTTGACGATATAGTATCACCAAGTTATGATGATACTATATCTCCATGCGATGAAATACAATCTCCTTGAGGCTAAACATGATTGACGATTCAGATCCAAAAGATGGTGTATTTCTGTCCATCAAAGACATAGCCAGACGCCTGAATGTCTCTGGCAATTTCGTATACCAGGAATGTGTAAAAGGTCATCTGGAGCATTACGCCCTTGGAGGAAGCCTCAGAAAAAGAGGCGCCATAAGATGCACCGAAGAACAGTTTCAACACTACTTAAGCAATCATCTGGCGCAAAAACCCGTACAAACTCAAACCATTTCTGCATCAGCTAACGCAGCATCCATTACCACAACAGCAAACAGTGTCAGCCAACAATTAAACCGATTGATGAGAAAGAGAAAGCAGGCATGAGCTCCGCCAGGAAAAACCCATGGAAGAAAACCAAAACTTCCGAAGGCATTAAGTACAAATACGATTTCCAGGACAAAAACTGGGGCATCAAACGCATAAAGCGCACCTTTAATACTGCGGAAGAAGCCAGCACCTTTCATCAAAACTTGATGAAAAACGCCATGTCTATCAGCCGTGGGGATAAGCCGGAACGATCTTTTGGGGAAGCCTTGATTGAATACCTGACACTGATCGAAGCAGAAGGCAAGCTGGCCTTGTCATCTGATGAATCAGACCTCCTGACCTTGCGCTGGCCATTCTATTACAACGGTCGATGGCACCGGCTGGAAGAATTGCCTATGAACGACCGTGAAGGCGGCATTATTTGGGGTATAGGCAGATACAAGCAAGATCTGGAGAAAGTCATTCGACGCTCGTATATCAAGAAAGGTATTTATCACTTACGCAGGGAAAAAGATCTGATGCAATGGTATTTGCAGCCAAATCCTGCCGATGACTTACAACCAAAACCCAGAACAAGCGTCAGCTGTCCAACCACTTTAGCCAGGCTTGAGAGAGCAAAAGGCAGAGGTCCATTTTCATCCGACACACTAAGACGCAGACTGTCCCTGGTTAAAACCATTTTGACGACTGCCTGGAAGGATTGGCGATGGCTGGATCAGGACCTTGGTGCCCTGATCCAATTAGACAAGCCTTCTAAGGCCAGAATTTCCTTTCTTGTTCAGACGCAATACGACGCATTACTCAATGTGGCAGATGAGTACTTTAGCTATCTGATCAGAGCCGCAAAAAACATTGGTTGGCGTCAGCAAAACATCATAGGCCTGACCTGGGATCGGGTTCACTTCCCTGAGTACAACACCGATGGCCAAGGCCAAACCACTAAAACACCTGGCTACTTGAGAATCGATAAATTCAACAAGTCCACCAAAGATTTTGACCCAAGAGACAGAAAGCAGCGACGCATAAGAACCAAGAATCAGGATGACCTGGATACGGTCATGACCGAGGAAATAGAAACCTTATTGCGTGAAATGCTCCTTAAGAAACACCTCAACAGCAGTGTGGTTTTCCATAGAGGGGTTGGAAATTACTGGCGAGATTTCAGAAGACGATGGACTACGGCAAAAAAAAGAGCAGGCATCCCCTCTAAATTCAGATGGCATGACTTAAGACACACCTGGGCAACCGACCGAATCAATGAAGGCGTACCCAAGCACATCATCATGGAAGAACAGGGATGGAAAGACCCCGACATGGTGGATCGTTATGCCCATATCCAACGAGAAGCCAGATACAACGCCTTGGAAACCGTTAAGAAAAAAGCAGGCTAAACAATGACTGAAGAACAAGAGAAATTCTTTGAAATGCTGGATCAGTATCCCCGCATCAAACACCACTGGGACAAAGAAAACAGAACCTATGCTCAAGAGTCTTTTGAGCAGGATCTCAAAGTCATGAGCAGCGGTGAGCGCCATATGGCGCGTTTCTTTGTCTCTGTCTGGCTGAACGAATCTGAGAGTTATCCGTTTGATGTTCTGGATGCGCTAAGAGTTATTGACCTTAAAAGCCGAAAGACCATTGTCCATTATTTGGCAAAACCGTTTTTTCCATAAGTAAGAGCGAAAAAAACTATGCTACAGATTAATTCAGATGAACTGGATGTTGCTTTCAAGGTTCTCTCAGTGCTCTCAAAAAAGCTACGTGAGTCCTACAAGGAAGAAAGTGACAGACTGGATACCGAATCAATGGACTATCCAACCACCCTGGGCAAAACCTATGGGCTGTATACCGCCATATCTCATTTAAATCAGACGAGACTTGGACTGTATAAAGATTCCGCTTGGCTAAAGAAAAATGACCATGCTGCTTAACACCCTGAATGTATTGGGCCCGAACTCTGCAGAAGCAGAGTTTGGTGTCAGCCTGATCGATACCGATTTGCATACCATTGCCATCCTGATTGAACTGAAACGCAATCCAGGTATGTCAGTAACTAACGCCGCCAGCCACTACATCAACGAAGTGAACCACCTGTACGGTTTGGATCCAAAGACGACTCGTTACATTGAACTCTACGAAGGCCGGGAAGACCCCTGCCTGATACGCCCCAGATTTGAAAACGACTGGTGTCAATCAGTGTCTTTCAGCCCTGTTGATGATTCTCTCAGAGAGTTTGTCTTAAGCAATTTAAAAGCAGAGTAATTCAATGTTGAAATTCAAGAACGGCCTGGAAGTCGAACCATGTACAGAGTGCTGGGGACATGGAGGCTTCTGGGTAGCAGATGAGATTGACCCATACGACGAAGAATGGGAATCCTGCGAATGTTGCGGCGGCTGTGGCTATGATCAAAACGAATTCCGTCAATACATGGAAGAGCAGGAAGAAGAGGAAGAGGGTAATAGAAGACAATGAGCAAACAATCCTTTGATAGCGAAGAAGCCATGGAAAACGCTTTTGAAGAACAAATGAACCAGCTGCAGGCTGAAGAAGTTGAACGGCAGAATGAGGAAGCTAATATGAGCCCAGAGTGCTACGAGCCAATTCATAACCCCCATAAATACGCCCTGCTTGCAAAGCAGTGGCTGAATGATAACCCCCTCTTCCTGGACACTGAAACGAAACCACCGGGCTGGGTGACGATGCCGAAGTTGTGGAAATCAGCATCATAGACTCAACAGGTCGCCCTCTACTGGATACTCTGATCAAGCCTGTTTACCCCATCCCGCAAGACGCCATGGCCATTCATGGTATTACCAATGAAATGGTCAAAGACGCTCCCACCTGGCCAGAAGTTCATGAGGAATTCTGCCAGCTCATCGAGGACAGAACTCTGCTGATATACAACCTCGACTATGATTTAAAAATCCTACGTCAAACCATATCCTTTCATGACTTCAACAATCGCAACTCAATACACAAACTCCCCGACTTTCTGGAAATCTGTAGAAGCATCAAAAGCTGCTGCGTGATGAAGCTATTTGCTGCCTTTTATGGCCAATGGGATGACTACCGTGAAGACTGGAAGTGGAAAAAGCTAACCACTGCGGCCAACTTCATGAACGTCGAAATTGAAGGCAAGGCTCACAGAGCCCTGGCTGATTGCAAAATAACCTTGGGTGTACTCCAGGCTATGGCCAATACCCTGCCTGAGAAGCCAGAGACCAAAGGAGAATCCAGCCGAGTACCGGTTACCTTCCTCTAGAACAGACCTGAACAAGAAATCATTAACATTGATGAGTAGAAAATCATGGATAATCAATTAATCCTTCCATGTGATGTCAGCCAAGTTTCAGATGGCTATCACACATTTGAAGAACTCTATGAGCATCGCTGTTTACTCTGGATCAACTTGCTGAATCTCATTCATCAATCTGAGCATTCGACAGAAACGGTCTACAAAACCAGAAAAGATGATCGAGATAATGAAATGGAAGGTTGGTTTATAGCCGCTTTAGAGATCCCTGGCGATATGCAGTTGACCTACCATTTACCCGAGGAACTATGGCCTCTGCTAAACATTCCCGAAATGGAAAAGAATCTTTACTACGACGGCCATACCTCAAAAGATGTGGCCGACAGACTAACAATGATGGCAACAGCCTCTCTACCTTGAAGCCTTCAAATGTGTTTATCTGAAGCATTTACCAAAGTCGCTAAACTGGCCCTGCAGAAGGGCCATCGGGATTTAAACCAGCTGCCAGGCTGTTTTGAATTCGAGATAGACCAGGACTGGAAAATCAGTCTGAACCCACACAAACAGCCAACTGCTGATTCTTCGGGTGGAGAAGTCCCACCCTTCAATATGGTAGTGAGACACATGTCAGTACCTGTGGGTGTAATCGATCCATACGGAGGGACTATGATGACAGGCACTGAGTCTATTTTCATTGCAGTCTTGAATAAGCAGCTTAAAAGGTCAAAGCACGAAGTGTCTAAAACATGTCAACCTGGACCATGAACTTGACCTGACAGACACCCTTTGAAATCGGTAACTGTCAGATCAGGTTTGAATTACTACAGCTCATTGCTGGTCAACAACTTCTTCCCACTCTTCGCTGTATCCAGAGCACTCTAAGTATCCAGAGAATGAATTCATAAGCTTTTCATTCCAGAACTCTGCCCCCTCTTCCCATGGCAGCTCGACTTCTCGTTTTTCGTCTTCGATAGACGCATCAACCATTTCCCAGAAGAATACACTTAGATGCCTAGCTTCTTCAGAGTTTGTTACAGATCCTCTGTTAAGTATTTCTGTCGTTAAAGAGTCTACAAGCTTCTTAGCGTAGTATTGAGCATACTCTTTTTCTTCATCAAATTTATAAGTAATCATAGCTATTAACTCGCATCTCTAATAACTGACATTCGTTGTGCTATTGACTTTAAATTAGATACAAGTTGGTCAACATGTATTTGCTTGTTTACAGTCAAAAAATAGTGACCCTTCTTATTTCTGTCTTCTTTGAACTCCATCCCCTCAGGGATATCAGCTTTTTCAAGAATCCAGAAAATATCAAACCTTTTCCCAGGGTTGTGCTTGGATTTAAGTTTGTGTACCTGTTTCAGGTTTTTATAGGTGGATGAAAATGACAAACCCATCTGGTCATGCGGTAAAACCCACTTTCTATCTTCGGAAAATAACCAATCCTTTATTCTTACACCCTTAAGTATTTTTTCATTCCTGCCAACATCCCTTTTTCTATACAAAGTAGGATGACTAAGCCTCTGAGTTGGCCTGCTAAGCATCCCTTCATATTCTTTGATGACCTCGCTAAGGTCATTTATGATTTTAAACTGCTGAATCATTCTTACTCCCTAAGTCTGACCAACTCCAGAAGCCCTTCGACCTGGAGCCAAAAAGCCTTACTTGTCAAAACCAGTAATTGGCTCTCTAAAGACAGAAGCGGCCTCTTTTTCCAGCCTTTCCCTCAAGCCTTGAGCTTTCAAAAAATCATTACCAGCATCAGCTACTTCATCCTCGTCTGCAGATACCTTGCAAATAGCATTTAACCTGGTTAACTCTCTATCCAGAGACTCTAGTATCAATCGGGTTTCCCAATCTAAGAGAGTCACATTCACTTCTCGAATAACAGCCATTAGTCTTTTTATGTATTCCCTTAATATTGAAGCTATACCAGCCTGAGACAGGGCTAGATATACAGCATACATATAGCAATGTATAGCAGTTACTAATGACATTGCTTGAATGCATGCACACATATCATACAACAACTGAAAAATGGATATTATTTCACCAAAATATGAACAAATAATATACAGTAGAGAGACCATAACGAGACAAGACAGTCCTAAAAAATATAAAAATTCCGCACTGCATAAATACTTACACCACCATAAACTCTAGGCTCCAGAGGATATAAGACAACAACCCCCTAAATGGGGTTGTGGGGGTCGGAGGTTCGAATCCTCTCGCTCCGACCAGTATTTTTCTTTCCTAAACTCTCTATTTCCATCTGAACGCTTTAAGCGTTTTTTCTTACTCTCTCTGCAAATGAATCAACCTTTCCCTGAATCAAGAAGCATTAAGCTTATCGACTTAAGCATTATCCCTGCCACTCACCCTCTTTTTTAAACAAAACCTGCTCACCGTGTCAGTTCTTTTCACGGTTATTGAAAGCTCACTGTATTGATATGCTCATTAAGAAGTTAAAGACTTAAAAACTATGCCCTTATCTTTTCAACCCGGACCCGAGTTGAAGAAAAAAGGCAAGTCATGATAAATCGAACTCTATACCTTCGCTTCGACAGTTATCTACCCAACGACCTTTAACATCACTTCCAGTAACCTTTATTAGCAGTAACCCATGAGCATTTTTAAAAACTATCTTTCAGTCTTCATTTTTTCACTATTTTTTTCCTCTGCCACACAGGCTGAATGGAAGGTCGATGTGGGTTCAGACAGTGTCACTGCAGGGAACAGCAAACCAGGTTCAGGCATTATGATCACCACTTCTGTTGATGCAGGGGTCGAGCTTGTCGTTGTCGGTCAGATGCCCTCTGTTCACCTGGCCTATGAACTGGTGACCTTAACGGTGGATGGGCAATCTCACCAGATGTATATGAAAGCCTCAAAGCTACCTAATGGTTTTGTGATTCTAAGGGATGATATTGACGTCAATAACAAACCTGAAGACGGCTTTTTACTGGGGGCACTCATGACCGGGAACCATGTCACTTTCAGTGCAGGCGACTATCAATTTACCCATTCCCTGTCAGGGAGTAAAAAGGCGGTACTTGAAGCACTTAAGATTTCCATGTCCCGGTTCTGATCCTTTCTTTGCAGCGGACTGAATCAATAACTCATCATCTCATTCTCTAATAATTTTTGCTGCTGCTGACGATTGAAATCCAGTTGATACAACTCATCAGAGAGGTGCTCCGAAAAGAGCACCTGAGAATCTATCAGTATCAGGTCATGCTCTTGTAATACTCTATAGCTGTCTTCTGTCTTGATCAGTGAAAGCTCTGTGCAGGCCAGGAAAACGTGGCTCACGTTAAATTGATTTTCTGACAGCCAGCGCACTTCATCAAATACCGCCCTGTGAAATAGCTTTGGGTCAACAAGAGCGCCGCTTTTGGCCTCATAAATCATGTGCTGAAAAAGAGATTGCCGTCTGGGCATGGCGAAAGGGATGTTATAAGCCGCCAGATACGGCTTATAAAGCTGGCTGGATGCAGCCTGACTGGTACCCAGAATAAGTGCGCCCTGAGGATTGAGACTTTTCAGTCTCCGGGTATTTCTCTCAACCAGATTGATGAATTCGGCAAAATTGAATACAAGAACACCGACCATTTTTGCGTATTGGTGTGCCGTATTGCTGGCTAGGGCATATCGATCAAAATTCCCCTGCCCCAAAAAGGGAGACTCACCAAAAGAGATCAGTTTATAGAAATATTTGCAGCTATAGCGCCAATGTTTGACTCTTCTCGGTGGCGGCATAGAAAGCACTTCAAGACCCGATGACTGCCAACTAAAGTCCTTCCTTTCATTAAGCTTCAGGACAACTCTGCGAGTCAGGTCCGCATCAGCGAGAGGACCCATGCCTCCGATGATAGCCAGATTACTCTGGGGTCGTTTCAGATATTTTTGTCGAACACTGAGCCAGATACCAGGTCGATCGATCTCCTCTGGTAGCTCTTCAGCAATCAGCTTCTGAAAGGCAACGTAGTAGCCAATCTGGTCAGGCTTTAGGTAGAGCCTCAGAAAAGGATGGTTATTACCTTGCTGCCTTAGTTTCTGCAGTTTTTTGAACTGCGCCTGAGACCAGCTGTCAACAGACTCATTGCCAGGCGTGAGAAGGAGATAAGCCTGCAGTTTGGTAGTAACGGTACAACTGAAAAAGAGAGCTAATAGCCATTGTTTTATAGTCAAGAGCTGCCATTATCCTGTGAGTTATGCCTGAACGGATGGTTGATCAAGCATAGACTCTGGATCTTCCTTATGACTATTGACTGTTCTCACTGTGACAACTGAGGCTATTGCACTAGAAAAATATATACGAGAATATTCGTTTTATTGACGTTAAAAGGATTTATAGAGCCAATGAGCCGATCAAAAATTGCTGTATTTGTTGATGTTGAAAACCTAACAAAATGGCTTAAAAACAAAGGACCCGAACAACTTGTAACAGAGCTCAGCTCGACTGGTCAGCTCATAGTAAGAAAGGCTTATGGTAACTGGAACAACGCGGGTATTCAGTGTTTTCAACAAGATTTGAATCGCCAGGGATTCGAGCTTGTTCACAACTTCCACCCTGTCAGTGGCAAAAACTCATCTGATATTCAGATGACCGTAGATGTCATGGAAAGCGCTATCAGACTGACCGATGTAGACTGGTTTGTTCTAGCCACGGGGGACTCGGATTTCTCACCTCTATTCCGACGTCTGCGAGAGATGGGCAAAGAAGTTATTGGTGTTGGTCCGCGCTCATCTCTAAGTGAATCGGTGAAAACCTCATGCAGTCGTTACATTTTTACAGATAGTCCTGATGTCGAAGATTTGAGTAAGGAACAGGAAAAAGCTATTCAGCTGACTCTAAACACTCTGAAAACCTTTGATGGTGCTGCTCACTGCTCAAGCCTTAAAAACAGACTGATTGCTCTGGATAGTGCCTTTGACGAAAAAGCACTTGGATTTAATTCTTTTACAGAGTTTCTGAACAGCATTGAAGGTCTGGATATTTTCCAAGAGGGCAAGATTTGGCAAGCACGAAGGAAGAAAAGCAAGTCACACTCTTCGACCACTAAGAAGCAATCGAATAAGTCATCATCGGTAGACATAGCACATTCGGTGTACCACGAGGCTCTAGAACAATACGACTTTCCCTCAACCCCTTCTACAGCGCTAACGAAGGCTTGCAAATACGTGCTAGGCCGAGGACCCGCCTGCCGATCTGCCCTGCCGACCATAATTGTTGAAGGGAATAAAGGTCAGATATCTCTTGATGAGGCAAAAGACATTGTCAAGATACTGTTCAAAAGCCAGCTGTATCAGACAGCAGGTAAGAACAGCAAGGGAGAACCACTATTTACACTAAAGCCTGATCTATCTCACCTGAGAGAAATTGATATCAGTATTATCAGCAGAGTAATGACTTACTGTCGTAAAAGAGGTGAAAAGATACAGGATAAACATCTACGCCCCTTGCTCTACGGCGAATATAACAAGGCAGATATTATAACAATCAAGACGGCTGCAGAGGCTCGAATTCCCGACTCGTAGAGTTTTCTTCGCTTTATTATGCACCTTCCGCAGCAAAATTAGAGAAGTTCCTGCTCATGAGATTTTACCTATACGATAATCTACACCCAACCAAGGCTAAGACCATGATTGGGGGAAAGGCAAAACTGTTGGGGAATTCAGTTCATGTCAACCCAAAGGGAGGTGAAAACTGGAAGCCATAAGCAATAGCTTGGAGCACAGGATAGTTTTCACTACTCGCCCCGTAGGATGCGGGGTTAACTCTTTACTTATCCAGCAATTCAGAAATAATCGTTTTTCCAGACTACCACTCTAACTGCTAGATAGATTTTTAGATTTTCTCTCAATTCCATCCACCTTAATTCTCCTTAAAAACTGTCCCAAGCAGCCCAGAAAACAGTCAGCATCCTGCTGGTTAAAAGCCATTGGAGGCTTTATTTTCAGGACATTATTGAAGGGGCCATCGAGGCTTAGGAGAATATGTTTTTGCTTCATCCATTCAACCAGGTTGGAGGCTACTTTTGAGGCCGGTGTCAGCTTCTCACCCAGCACCAGCTCCACTCCGATAAACAAACCCAGTCCTCGAACGTCTCCAATAATCGGAAACTCTGTTTTCAGGCTCTGTAATTGTTCCAGAAGGTATGCTCCTGTATCGGTGGTTTTCTCTCTTAATTTCTCTTCAACAATAGTATCCAGCACCGCTTTGCCGATCGCACAGGAGACCGGATTACCACCAAAAGTATTAAAGTATTCCATACCCGTCACAAAAGCTTCGGCTATTGCTTTTGTGGTGACTACCGCCCCCATGGGATGACCATTACCGATGGGTTTACCCAGGGTCACAATATCAGGCACCACGCCCTGGGTTTCAAAAGCCCACCAGTGAGTCCCCACACGGCCAAAGCCCACCTGAACTTCATCAGCAATGCACAACCCTCCCGCGTCACGAACTACCCGATAGGCCTCCTTCAGGTAGCCATCCGGCATAATCAGATTACCACCCACCCCCTGCAATGATTCACAGATAAAGCCACCCAGAGGTTTATCCAGCGCTGCTACTTTCTCAGAAACCTGTCGCGCATAAGCCTGTCCGGTTTTCTCCCCCATTCCTTTATAGGTTCCACGATAAGGATCCGGCATGGGGACAATATGAATATTCTCCCCCGGACCTTCCCCTCCGGGCCCATTGAACTTGTAGGGACTGATTTCAATGGCCTTGTTAGTATTCCCGTGATAAGCACCTTCGACCACCAAAACGTCCTCGGAACCGGTGTAGCACTTCATCAATCTCATCGCGAGCTCATTCGCTTCGCTCCCGGAGTTCACAAACATCACGACACTAAGCTCATCAGGAAAGGTGGCCAGCAGGGTTTCACTGTACTCAACAAGATTAGAATGCAGATAACGGGTATTGGTATTCAGCTTTGCCATCTGTTCCCGCCCGGCTTGCACTACAGCAGGATGACAATGCCCCACATGACAAACGTTATTGACCATGTCCAGATAGGCCAGATTATTCTCATCCAACAGGAACTGCCCCTGTCCCCGCTCAATAATCAAAGGGGCTTTATAGGCGACACTCAGGGTTCTGAATAAACTCTCAGAACGCATTGCCAGAATATCACTGTGCCTCTGAGTCGTTTCCCCCCTGAATTGACAGAAGCGCTGCAGCTCAAAAGCAACAGATTTAGCATCCAGTGCCAGTAACTGGTCGATGGCAGTCCATGCAGGTCCGACTGATATCAACAAATAGTCGTTTTCAGGATCGTCCGAATAAGCCTTTGCAGAATTACAGACACTGGTCGCCAGACGGGTACATATAAGAGGAAAGAGCACCCACACCTCTGCAGGCGTTAGCGGATTCACCTGATGGTAGGCCAGCAGAATTGTTTTTATGACGTCCAGTGGCCGGGGTTGATCAAGCAAGGCATAACTGGCCGCAATGGCCAGTTCATTAATACGCCAGCTTTTCACCATATCACCAAAGTCGATGACACCCTGAAGGCAGGCTTCTTTCTCATAACTGGAAAGGAGTAGATTATGATCATTCACATCATTATGAATAATCTGCTCAGGCAAGTTATCTGCAAAAGGCAGAACCTGTTCACGAAACAGGGACATGATCGTGAGCACTTGTCTGGACTGTTTCTGATCCGCGATGTAATCCAGTTTACGGGCGATCACGTTTTCTGCCTGTTTTAAATCCCAATCCAGATAACGTGAACTGTGAGCATGTACAAAATGCTCGACATGTTTATCAAACTGTCCAAGGAAATGCCCCAACTGTTGGTGGTGCTGACTTCCCGTTTGCTGATGTTCAGAGTAAAAAACACCAGGGACAAAACTGAGTAAACGCAAATAGAGCGTTTGGTCATCAATATCGACGGCTGTGATCTTCTTTCCCTGCCGGTTTTTATAAACGACAGGAAATTCATAGTGGTCCAGAGCATATTGTACCAGATAGTCCATCAGCCTGTTTTGCATATCCAGCTCATCAATCGGTTCATCAGGGTTAGCCAGTTTCACTACATAGCGCTTCCCCTGTTCATCCATAGCAAGATAATTCAGATCGATATAACCCGGTAAAGCTTTTATTGAAACAGCCAGGCCAAAGTGCCGGAACACTTCTGAAATAACCTGTTGCTCCTTAGTCACTGCCGCCACTTCCATCATCGGCTTGCCACCTGCTGAATTACTATTATTCTTCTTGCTGGATATTGTATACAATCCTATAAAAAATCACACACGTAAAGCTATCTGATCACACAAGCATGATTAACGGTCTTCACCATTCGAAAAAGAACAGGATTCATAAGAGATGAGCAAAGCGCATATCTGGCTCCGGGCAGAAACCAAACCTCTTGAAGCACGAACGGCTCTGACTCCTGAAGTGGCTAAATCCCTGCTGGAGGCTGGCTTCAGGGTCACCGTTGAAGATTCGTCTCAAAGCGCTATCTCTTGTCAATCATTCGCGCAGGCAGGCTGTGAAATTGCTCCTGCCCATAGCTGGAAGAACACCGATGAAAACACCATTATTCTGGGTCTGAAAGAACTGGATGTTGCCGAATGGCCACTGAAACACCGGCATATTCACTTTGCTCATGTCTACAAATATCAGAATGGCTGGCAGCAGGTGCTTAAGCGTTTTACAACAGGTAATGGCAAGTTATTTGATCTGGAATATTTGGTAGACGACGATAATCGTCGCATTGCTGCCTTTGGCTACTGGGCCGGTTTTGCCGGAGCAGCTGTTGCCCTGAAAGCATTGGCCGGTAATCGTAAACGACACAGTCCGGTATTACCGCCTTTAAATGCTTACTCCGATAAACAACAATTGATTGATGAAGTTCGTTCAGAACTGGTTGGCCAAGGTCCATTGAAAGCCCTGGTCATTGGAGCCAAAGGGCGCAGTGGCCACGGAGCAGTCGAAATGACTCAGGCCGCCGGAGTAGAAACTGTTGAATGGGACCTTGAAGAAACCGCCAAAGGCGGCCCTTTCCCTGAACTTCTGGAGGTTGATCTTGTCATCAACTGTGTCTTTATTCAGAAAAAAATCCCTCCTTTTCTGACTCCTGAGCTGATAAAAAGTCCTGACAGGCGCTTGAGTGTCATCTGTGATGTCAGTTGCGACCCCTACAGTGACTACAATCCTCTACCGGTTTATCATCAATGTACACACTTCGCAGAACCGGTCCTGCGCCTCATAGATTCTGAGAACCCTCTGGATCTGATTGCCATAGACCACCTGCCCTCTCTCCTCCCTGTTGAGAGCAGTGAGGATTTTTGTCAGCAGTTACGGCCTTACCTGCTGCAACTGGATAATCTTGAGCACAGTGTCTGGAAAAAAGCACACCAGAAATTCAAAGAAAAAGTTCACGAGTTGCATAAAGGATCAGTATGAAAACAATTCACTGGTTAGGTACCGGTTTATCTTCTCTGCCCGGTATTCAAAAAATCGCCCAGTCCAGTCATTCTCTGGTGCTCTGGAACCGTACTCTGGAAAAAGCAGAGCAAACGGTCAATGCTCTGGGCAATAACACACCCGCCAGACAACTGGACTGGCAAACCCTGGAGCAGTCCATCGCTGAGGGGGATCTGGTTGTTTCCATGTTGCCAGCCACCCTGCATGTGCAGGTCGCAGAACTGTGTCTGGGTCGAAAGGCTCACTTTATTTCCAGCAGTTATGTGTCACCACAAATGCAGGCTCTGGATGCCAGAGCCAAAGAACTGGGATTATGCTTTGTCAATGAAGTAGGTCTGGATCCAGGGCTGGATCATTTGCTTGCCCATGCTCTGATCGACCAATACACGAACTCTGACGTTTTTAATCACCAAAACCAGCACGCCTTCCGTTCTTATTGCGGAGGCTTTCCAAAACAGGCCAATGAATTCAGGTACAAATTTTCATGGTCACCTCTGGGGGTTCTGAAAGCACTGAAATCTCCGGCACAGTGGATTGCTGACAGTCACATTCAACAAACTGAAAAGCCCTGGAAAGCTCTGACAGATTACCGCTTTAAACGGGCTGACGGCAGCGAAGAGATCTTTCAAGCTTATCCCAACAGAGACTCTGTCCCCTTTCTGAAACAATACGGCTTTGCCGATGACTGGAATGTTCAGGAGTTTGTCCGAGGTACCCTGCGCCTGAATGGCTGGGCAGAAGCCTGGTCGCCCCTGTTCGAAAAGGTTGAGACACTAACGGGTGAAGAGGGTTTGAAAGAGCTTGCCGCCATCAGTGATGACCTATGGGAAAAGTATCAGTACGAAGAAGGCGAGCCGGATCGTGTTGTTCTGGCGGTAGAGCTGGAAGTTAAAGATCCCCAGGGAAAAACCACTCTGTTCAAACAAAGTTCTGGCATTGATGAAGCAGGCAATGAGCGTGGATCCGCTATGGCAAGACTGGTTTCCTTAACAGTTGCCATCGCCATTGAATCCCTGCTGGCTAATGAGTTACCGGCAGGCGTTTCTGCTGCGCCTCATAAGCCCCAGCTGGTTCAAAAATGGCTGACCCAGTTGTCTGCCATGGGTGAACATATTTTTGTGCATGCCTGACAGATACAATATTCCCCCGATGAGGAAATATCGCAAGCATATAGTGTCGTGTGACAATAAAGGGGTTTGCTTATTGCGCGCGTTTTAACCATTTGTAACAATGAACCTGTTCACCTGCAGTGCTATCAACACTTCTAAGGTGACAAAAGTCACAGGTCAGAATTCGCAGCGTCGGGTGTCCTGGTTCATACAACACCGATTTATCGGGAAAGATCAGGAGTGTGCCTTAGTGCTCTTGATTGCACCCGGTATTATCCTTGCAGTACCGACAGCAGGATCGGAATGGGTAATACCGGATCGTTATGCTTTCCTTCAGATATCAAACCCCTCGTTACACTGACTCCCAAAGAACACGAATACTTTCGTTTTTTCCTGTATGGCGCATCCCTTGGGAAAACTGCTCAGAACATGAGAATAGCGGTTTCTACTGCCAGAGCCCATCATAGGGCTGTGAGGCGCAAGCTTAAAGCAAAGGCCAGTCGATATCACATTACTCGTCGAGCCATCGACTGCAATCTTGCGCGAATATGTATCAGTGAGAGTTTCGCCTGAGATAGATCAGAATTGTGCATGGCAAAAGGAAAGTGAAAGCCAGGCAGTTTAGTTCTGGCTTTTTTGTGTTTTAGAATTCAGCCTGTCTCACAGAATAACCTTAACATTTGCTAACTGCCTAAGACCGATAGTCAACATCAGCAAAATACTGAAACCGTGTTTTATTATATTCTTATTAGAATCAATAAGTTGCTTATAATAAAAACATATTTAATTGTGGTTAATAACCGCCAGAACAACACGCTCATTCTTTACTACAGTATTGATTTACTAAAAAGCATCAGCAATTCCCGCTCAGTTTAATTGCATATTTTTCAAGCTAATTAAAAAGGGTTCTACAGCCCTTGAAAACCGGGTATCGTAGAGATCTGCCTGAATTATGTACAAAACTGAAGTTAAAAAGTCTGC
>NZ_JBPCXO010000084.1:0-16215 GCF_051008435.1 Endozoicomonas sp.
CGGATTTGGCCATTTTCTATGATTCTTTTCGTTGAATAGCTCGCTATTCGCCTCAAATAATCATAAAAACTGTCTCAAACCGGACTTTTTCTCGCTACGGTCGGCTAAGTCCGACAGGCTCCTAGAACCAAACTGGAACAAGCTATTCAGCGCTATGAAGATAATATAAAAAAGGCGGGCAAAAAGCCTTCTCCTGCCCAGAAACGGCATCTGGAGAGGGAGTATATGTATGTCAAAAATTTTGCTCAGATCACCCAGAGGCTAGAGGAATACTATGGCATTATTGATGACCCTTCATATAACTTGCTAGAAAACGACCGTCACAAGAGTAAACGGCTAGGTGAGAATATGAGAGCCTCAGGGAGACCAAAGCCCACAGATCGCCATGATGCTCACGCTATCGTTTCAGGAAAACACTCATTAGCTGGCATCGCAAGAGCAAAATTAGCACGATTTGGGATTGGATTGGATCATCCGAACAATGGAGCATGGCTGCCCAGGTGGAAAAAAGATGCTTATGCTTCAAATAACTGGGCAACACCGGGTGCAGTTCCTCATCTTCCTACTCATAGAACAACGTACTTTGATTGGATGGATCTAGAACTGATGCCGTTGAAGAATCAAACGGCAATACTGAATAAGTTGCGATCAATTGGCTCAAATCTTGAGTCAGGAAAAGAATTACCTACCAAGCTGTTAAAAGAAATGAACTATGAAGATTTACAAAATAAGTAGTTGTGACCGATTTGCAGTCATCACTCCAAATTACATAGGTGCGATGAAAAAGCTCTCAAACCCTTGGGAATTGCTTGATGCGGTGGAACAGAATAAATCATTAAAAGATTTATGGGTTGAGCACGAAGGAATAGTTGAAAAGAAAAAAAAACCACTGGCTGATATATGCAAAGCTTCTACTGGGCAGTTGGTATTTTCGGAGCTTACAGTAAAAAAAATTGACAAAGAACTCTCTGTTTATGGGGAGTTTCTTCCTATGACTTACAAGGAGAGAAGATACTGGTTGATGAATATTCAGAACAGTATTCCTGCCGATGGGGGAAATAGTATCTCTGACAGGAGCGATAAAGACTGGTTCGATAAAATAACTTTCAAAGAGAAAGATATTCAAAATCAGTTATTGTGGACAACACCTCTTGACCATAATACCCAGATCTTTTGTTCTCAGCGTTTTATAGATCTGATCGAAGAGTCAGGTTTCAAGGGTTTGAAATTCGAAGAATCGCTGGCTGCCACATAAATCCACCCGGCATTCTTACTGAGTAAAATCACCTGAGGCCTGTGATACAAGAAAGTGGTGTTCACCCATAAACACAGATCTCAGGGAACTGACGAGCAGTTCAGTCATCAACCTGTGGCGTAAACAACTGAAAATTGTCCTGAGAGATAAAGCTTAAACCGCCAGCAGAGGGGGTGTAATGCTTCTCGTCGGTTTTTCTGAGGAAAACCCGATAAGACTGCCCGGCATCGAGCACTGGAATTGGGCTGGGTCCGGCGAAGTAAGGCTCCGGGATACGATGAAAATATTTTATTTTCACAGTCGTTCCGTCGCCCAGACCGGTGTCTGAACGGATCACGTCATCAATCACTACTGTGACAGAGCAGTGTAAAAGTCGGTTGTTGTTTTCATCAACCTGGATATTGATTTTTTTGACGGTGACAATCAGCTCTTCCGGTGAATTTTCCTGCCACTCTTCGTAAACATAAGGTGGTAACTCGGCAAACGCGATGTTGAGGAACAGAAATCCGGCTAGGACCGAAAGGAAATATTTCGCTGTCATTGTTTTTCTTCCTTGAAAAAATACTTTCAGTTCGACTTCAGGCTAATCCAAAGGGTCAGCTGGCTGTCTTTCTAAATAAGTGAAGCTTTATAAAAATATAGGCTATCGAGCTGAAGAGGAGTGCAGCCCCAGAAGAATGAGGCTGTATAGGATAAGAAAAGGGTCAGGCTGGAGTGGTTTCCAGCAATGTTTTAAGGGATTGCCAGGGTATGCCTTCCCGCTTGCGGGGCAGACTGTCACGAGCGCCATTTTTTACCGCCAGTATCTCTCCGGCAATGGCAATGGCAATCTCGGCAGGTTGCCTGCCTCCCACCACATTCAGCCCAACCGGGCATCTCATGTGCTCGATCTGATGCTCGTTGAAGCCCTTGTGCTCTAAACGTTGACGGAATCTCCGGGCTTTGGTCTCAGAACCTATGACGCCCAACCAGCGATTGTCGGGTCGTTTGAGAGTTTGCTCGGAAATTGCATAATCCAGCTGATGATTATGAGTGACGACCAGAACAAAGGCATCTTCAGGCAGCCCGGCTACTTCTTCATGGGGCTGCTCGCTGATGATGCGGGTCACATTCTCTGGCAGTGTCTGAGGGAAAAGTTCTGAACGGTTATCAATCCAGGTGATACGGCAATTCAGTGGCGAAAGAACATGAATCAGGGCTTTACCGATGTGCCCGGCACCAAACACGGCAATATGGAAGTTACAACCTGCTATTGGTTCTAGCAGCACGCTGACACTGCCCCCACAGCATTGTCCCAATCTGGGTCCCAGAGGGAAGTGTTCCATCACGGGTTCTGTCTGAGCTGCAGACATCAGTTCCCTGGCTCTCTCAATTAAGAGAAACTCGAGATGACCTCCTCCCACCGTGTCAAAACTGTTTTCTTCCGTCACCAGCATTTTGCTGCCTGATTTTCTGGGAGCGGAGCCTGCTGAACCGAGAATTGTGACCAGAACACCTGGCTGCCCAGAATGTTTGAGTTCAGATAATGCATCAATCCATTCCATGGACAGCCTCCTTCTTCGTCAGAGGTTGTGTCTGCAAATTCTCTTTTATCTCTGTAATGGCTTTCAGGACTTTTTCCGGGGTAGCAGGAACATCAATATCCGGGCTGACTTTGTAATCTGACAAACTGGAAACAGCGTCGCGAATAGCAGACCAAACAGAGATACTCAGCATGAGAGGAGGCTCGCCGGTAGCCTTGGAATGATAAATCGTTTGCTCCGGGTTATCCTGCTCAAACAGCTCAACATTAAAGATAGCCGGGAGATCTTCAATGGTAGGAATCTTGTAAGTAGCGGGATTGTTGCTCAGCAGCTTCCCCTGTTCATCCCAGACCACTTCTTCTGTGGTCATCCAACCCATCCCCTGGATAAAGCCACCTTCAATCTGTCCCCGGTCAATAGCAGGATTCAGCGATCGTCCAACGTCGTGCAGTATATCCGCCCGTTCGACCCGGTATTCACCGGTCAGGGTATCCACCAGTACTTCTGAAACCGAGGCACCGCAGGCGAAATAATAAAAAGGTCGGCCCTGGGCTTTTTCCCGATCGTAGTGAATTTCGGGTGTGCTGTAGAAGCCGGAGCTGGAAAGTGAAATTCGATTGAAATAGGCGGTCTGAATCAGTTCAACAAAAGGAATGGATCGCTCTTTCATGTGGATATGGCTGTCGGAGAACTCAATATCCTCTGGCTTTTCCTGGTAGTGCTCTGCGGCGAATTGTATCAGTCGATCACGGATCTTCTGACAGGCATCCTGTGCCGCCTTTCCGTTCAGGTCGCTGCCACTTGAGGCAGCGGTCGGAGAGGTATTAGGCACCTTGTCCGTTCGGGTTGAAGTGACTTGTACCTGTTCCAGACTTACTCCAAATTCGTGAGCCACGACCTGGGCGACTTTAACGTAAAGCCCCTGTCCCATCTCTGTGCCACCGTGATTGACCTGGATACTGCCATCGGTATAAATATGCACCAGTGCCCCCGCCTGGTTGAGATGCTTGGCTGTAAAGGAAATGCCAAATTTCACCGGCGTCATAGAGAGACCTTTCTTCAGTACAGGGCTGCTCCGGTTAAACTCAGTGATCTCCTGCCTGCGTTTTCTGTATTGTGAACTGTCCTCAAGCTTTGCCATAAGCTCCGGAAGGATATTATGTTCAACGGTCTGGTGATAGTGAGTGACATTTCTTTCACCAATGCCATAAAGGTTATTCAGGCGAACATCCAGCGGATCGAGGCCGGTTGCTCGAGCAATGTCGTCCATTGCCCGCTCTATCACCAGCATACCCTGGGGCCCTCCAAAACCTCTGAACGCGGTATTGGAGGCGGTATTGGTTCGGCATCGATGACCTGTGACGATGGCGTTATTGAGATAGTAAGCGTTGTCAGAGTGAAACATGGCCCGGTCAACAATGGCGTCCGTCAGGTCAGGCGAGTAGCCACCATCCCCTGCCACTTCAATTTCTATACCTTCAAGAATGCCCTGGCTGTCAAAGCCGGCCCGATAACTGTGTCTGAAGGGATGACGTTTACCGGTAGACATCATGTCCTGCTGGCGATCGATTCGAAACTTCACTGGGCGGCCTGTTTTATAAGCCAGCAGTGCGGCAGTACAGGCCGGGCCTGCAGCCTGGGTTTCCTTGCCGCCAAAGCCTCCTCCCATGCGCCGAACGTCAGCCACTACTTTATTCAGTGGGATCCCCAGAACTTCTGCAACCAGTTTCTGTACTTCGGAAGGGTGCTGGCTGGAGGTGTAAACATGGTACTGGTTGTCTTCCAGAGGGACGACGCTGGCAACCTGTCCTTCCAGGTAGAAATGTTCCTGGGCACCATTGCTCATGACACCTTCGAGTCTTCTTGGTGCCTCAGCAATGGCGCGATTGGCATCTCCCTTGTGCATTACATGCTCAGGCCTCAGGAATGAGTCTTCCTGCATGGCCTGATTAATCCCCAGCACAGGTTTAAGAGCCTTGTATTCGATCTTGGCCTTTTGGGCTGCTTTTTTAGCGGCCAGATGTGATGTCGCGGCCACAGCAAAAACCGGCTGGCCCACATAGTCGACTTTGCCATCAGCCAGCAACATATCACCAGGAAAAACCGGACCTATATCCTTGTGCCCTGGGATGTCGTCAGCAGTGACGACCATAATGACCCCGGGACTCTGGTTAACCGCTTCCAGATCCATGCTGATGATTTTGGCATGTGCCTGGGTAGACAGGCCAAATCCGGCATGAAGCTGGCCTGCTATATCGGGGCGATCATCAATGTAAGTCGCTCTGCCACTGACGTGAAGGTGAGCACTGTCGTGTTTTGCTGTCGTGGGAGAGAATTTGGCGGTGGTGATGTCCGGTAACTTACGCATGAGCAATAATCCTTGCAGTTTGCCCGGACATTTCCAGGAAGTATCTCTCCAGCAGATTGCAGGCAGCCTGCAATCGATAGTCACTGCTGCCCCTGACATCGGATAACGGTTTGAACTCTGAACGAATGGCTTCCTGAGCCTGTTTCAGGGTGGTGGAGTTGGCTGGACTTCCCACGAGTATGGCTTCGCAGGCAAGTGCTCGTTTGGGGATTTCTGCCATGCCTCCCAATGCCACTCTGGCTTTTGTGATTAATCCATTGTCGTCCAGTTCCAGATTTATGGCGGCGAGAACGGTGGAGATGTCATCGCCATAACGCTTGCTCAGCTTATAAACTTTCAGCTGATGCGCCTGCAGTGGAATTCGGATGCGGGCAATAAATTCGCTTTCTTTGAGAAGGGTCTTTTTGTAGCCCAGGAAAAAATCTTCCAGAGGCAGGGATCGAACAGTGTTTCCTTTACGCAGTTCGACCTGTGCGTCCAGAGCCAGTAGAACAGGAGGCGTGTCTCCTATAGGAGAAGCATTGCCGATATTGCCGCCCAGGGTTCCCACATTTCGAATTTGTTGTGAGCCCAGTCTTGAGAGCATATGGGCAAAATCAGGGAAGTGTCTGGCTAATAGAGGTTCTAGCTGGCGATAGGTAACAGCAGAGCCGATAATTATTTCCTGATCGGTACAGCGGATTTCTTTTAATTCTTTTACTGAGGCCAGTGTCACCAGAGAAGGCAAATCTTTCAGTTGCTGTGTGACTTCCAGGCCAAGGTCAGTGCCTCCGGCCAGCAACCGGGTTTGCGGATGCTTCAGCAGATAGTCAGCCAGTGCTTGTTCTGAACTGGGCATGAAAACCCCTTCCGCTGAGTCATCCCTTTGTGTTTTTAGTGTGCTCAGTTTCTGAAGGGTGCCCTGTTCATGATTCTTGAAACGGTCAGACGGTGTCAGGCTGGCGATTTCATTAGCGGCATCAACAATCGGCTGGTAACCGGTACAGCGACAAAGATTACCGCCCAGAGCTTCAAGAATTCCCGGCCTGTTTTCAGGAGCTTCATGATGGAAAGCAAACAGAGACATGATGATGCCGGGCGTACAGAATCCGCACTGAGAACCATGATGATCCACCATAGCCTGCTGTACCGGATGCAATTTTTCTCCTTCAGCAAGATCTTCAACCGTGATCAGCTGCTTGCCGTTGAGAGTGGGCAACAGGGCAATACAGGCGTTAATGGTCTGGTAATTCAGGTGGTTGTTTTCTGGTTCGACAATCACCACTGTGCAGGCTCCACAGTCTCCTGAACAACAGCCCTCCTTGGTGCCGGTTTTTCTGTCCGGGTTAGGGCTGTGATTACCTCTGAGGTAGTCGAGCACTGTGGTATCCGAGGGCGTATCTCTGAGTTCGACAAGAGTCTCGTTGAGCAGAAAGCGAATCACGACGACCTGACTCCTTTGTTCTAATTATTTTCCGACAATTTGACTATTTGGTCAGAAAAATAGCAAGTGCCAACAGCCATGAGCTGTAAATGCCGTTAGCTTTGAATCATCAATAATGCCTGCAGAGCCCCATACCAAGGCATTTCACAGTCATTAAAAAGATAGGCGGCTGGTTCAGGTGTCTTGAAACGTTTAATACTAAGAAAAAAGCTTCATATGCCATTGGAACATTTTTCTATGAATCTGCGTTTAAATTCGTAATAGTTATGAACGTTACTAGTGTTGACCAGTTGGTCAGATAATTGCATTCACTGGATGATGAATGAATCTGATAGCCCGGAATTGAAATATCCTGGTGCACAGGTTCAGAGCTTGCACTGTATTTGTGCACTGAAAGTGCTAGTGTGATGGAAGCCTGCTCGATAGCAGGTTGAAATTATTTTCAACCTCACCATGCAAATACAGCCAGGACGGCAATAATAAGAACAACAAATATAGGGAGCTTAGAATGGATAACGCTGAAATGTCCCCCTCTGCAGATGGGGATAAGAGTGGATCACTGCTCGATCGTCTCTTCAAACTAAGAGCCAAAAATACCACCGTAAAAACTGAGCTGATGGCCGGCCTGACGACTTTCGTGACCATGTGTTACGTGGTCTTTGTGATCCCGGGCATGCTCGGTGATGCCGGGATGGATAAGGGCGCTCTGTTCACTGCCACCTGTCTGGTAGCGGGCTTAAGCACTATAGCCATAGGCCTTTTCGCTAATTGGCCAGTGGGACTGGCCCCCGGTATGGGACTGAATGCTTTCTTTGCTTATGCGGTGGTGCTGGGAATGGGTTATACCTGGCAAGCGGCCATGGGTGCAGTATTCTGGGGCGGCATAGGTTTTATGTTGTTGAGCCTGTTTAAAGTCAGGGAGTGGATTGTAGACAGTATTCCAGTGGGACTCAGAGTAGGGATCACCAGCGGTATTGGCCTCTTTTTGGCATTAATTGGTCTTAAGAATGCCGGTATTGTGGTTGCCAGCCCAGGAACCATTGTGACTCTGGGTGACATCACCCAATTTGGTCCCATGATGGCAAGCCTCAGTCTTTTCCTCATTCTTGGTTTGGCTTTTCGGGGTCTCAAAGCCGCTGTGTTGATTGCTATTGCTGTCGTGACATCCATTGCGTTACTAGCGGGTGATGTTGTTTTTAATGGCGTGGCGTCAGCGCCACCCAGTGTGATGCCTATTGTGGGTGAACTGGACATTATGGGCGCCCTGAACCCTGAAATGCTGGGTGTCATCATTGCTTTCATGTTCGTCAATCTATTTGATACGACAGGTACCCTGATTGCTGTGGGTGATAAAGCTGGTCTGGCCGATGAAAATGGCAAGATGCATAACATGAATCGGGCTATGGTCACTGACGGTACTGCTTCCTGGGCGGGTGCACTGATGGGCACACCGACCGTGACTTCCTATGTTGAAAGTGCCTCAGGTGTGGCAGCTGGAGGCCGTACCGGGCTAACAGCAGTCACCATCGGATTGTTGTTCTTACTCTGTACTTTCTTCTCTCCCCTGGCAGGAATGGTGCCTGCCTATGCAACAGCAGGCGCTCTGATTTACGTTGCGGTTCTGATGGTGGGCAGTCTGGCCAATATTGATTGGAACGATCTGACAGAAGCCGGACCGGTACTCATTACGACCATCATGATGCCACTGAGCTTCTCCATTGCTAATGGTATTGCCCTGGGTTTTATTGCTTATCCAGTGATTAAAGTTCTGGCTGGGCGTTCCAGCGATGTCAGTATCAGTGTCTGGGTTCTGGCTGTAATCTTTGCCCTTAAATTTGTGTTCTTTGGCGTATAACCCGTCTCTGCTTTTCTGGCTTGCTCATGATTCTGAGCAAGCCAGCTTATTCCCCTCAAACCCTGCTTCTCTTTATCCACTTTTACACAATTAATTGAACAATTGGTCAAGTAATTGCATTACTCCGTTTGATGTTTATTTATCGTTGTTTGTCGCACGAGAATCCCTCAGGATAAGAAAGAGCACAAACGAATTCTAAGAGCAGCCATCACTGAAGGAATGAATGTCTGAAACTTCATTCCCGGTAAAAATAAGAAAGGCGATAGGAGTGAGTGCATGAATACCCAAGGTCATAATCCCGAACTCATTCATCAGTTAAACGACAAACCCCCATTACCTCAGGCCTTCTTCAGTGCTTTTCAACATATGCTGGCCAGCTTTGTAGGTGTTGTGACGCCTACTCTGGTGATTGGGGGAGTGTTAGGACTGGGAGAACATATTCCTTATTTGATCAGTATGGCGTTAATTGCCTCAGGGATAGGAACCTTTATTCAGGCCAGAAGGTTTAGATCTCTGGGGTCTGGTTTGTTGAGCATTCAAGGTACCAGTTTTGCTTTTTTGAGTTCTTTGATTGCCGCCGGCTTTGTTGTGAAAAGCAGAGGTGGCAGTAATGAAGAGATTATTGCCCTGATGACCGGCCTGTGCTTTTTTGGGGCATTCATTGAGATTATATTAAGTCGCTTTTTCCATAAACTGCGCAAGATCATTACTCCAACTGTGACAGGTATTGTTATTTCACTGATTGGTCTGAGCCTGATTAAAGTGGCGGTGACCGATATTGCCGGAGGCTTTAAAGCTCCTGATTTTGGTGCAATGAGTAATCTGGCGGTAGGTATCATAGTGCTGGCCACGGTGATCTTTTTTAATCGCAGTACTCGTCCAATGATTCGTCTCTCAGCCATTTTCCTGGGCTTGATTGTTGGCGCACTGATCACACTCTATACCGGTAAAATGACCCTCCATGGGTTGTCTGACTCGGCATTATTTACACTTCCGGTGCCTTTTAAATACGGGATGGCTTTCGATTGGGAGTTATTCATTCCTGTCGCACTGATCTATGTCATTACTACCATTGAGTCCACAGGTGACCTGACAGCAACGACGATGCTTTCTGGAGAGCCTATTGAAGGAGATGAATACGTTGAGCGCATTCGAGGCGGTATTCTGGCTGATGGTGTGAACTCCCTGACAGCAGCGTGTCTGAACAGTTTTCCAACCACGACTTTCAGTCAGAACAACGGTGTGATTCAAATGACGGGAGTTGCCAGCCGGTTTGTCGGTTATATCATTGCCGGACTGTTTGTTGTGATGGGGTTGTTTCCTGTCATCGGTGCAATCCTTATGCAGATTCCCAAGCCTGTTCTGGGTGGGGCTACTCTGGTTATGTTTGGCACTGTAGCGGCTTCAGGCATTCGTATTCTGGCCTCAGAGCAGCTTGATCGTCGGCAGGTTATGATTATTGCGGTTTCCATAGGGTTGGGGCTGGGCGTTACCATTGTGCCGGATGTGCTGAGCCAGATGCCTGCGCTGGTCAAAAATATCTTTGGCTCATCGATTACGACCGGTGGCTTGACCGCTATTTTGCTGACACTGTTCCTGCCTGAAGACTCCGGACTTGAGTCCAGCCATCAGAGGAAAGTAGTGAAAAACATTACGGTGTCTTCGGACTCTATCAAAGAAGAAACGGCTTCCTGAATCAACAGCCATGAGCAGCATTTCCGGGCTCATGGCTGAATCTGTTTTTTAGCCGTTCAAGCGACCAGTGCTTGAGCCGACAGTTGATGAGCTTTCATGATGGCGTGTTGATCCAAATGAAGCAGTGTTTCATTTTTGATCAACCACTCTCCGGCACACATGACTGCAGCAGCTTTGTGCCCTCCACATAAAACCAGTGCAGCCAGAGGGTCATGGCTGCCACTGAAACGGAGCTCATCCAGGCTGAATAGAGCCAGATCTGCCTGCTTTCCTTGTGCTAACTCTCCAATATCCTGCCTGCCAAGCACTTTGGCCGACCCTTTGGTTGCCCAGTACAGAGCATCCAGGTGAGTCACCTCGTCAGCGGCATATCGAAGGCGGTTGATCAATAACGCCTGACGAACTTCCTGCATCATATTGGAACCGTCGTTTGATGCAGAGCCATCAACGCCTAAACCGACATGAACACCAGTAGACTCCAACTCTTTAGTGCGACAAACTCCGGAAGCGAGCAACATATTTGAGGTGGGGCAATGGCAGACACCCAGTCCAGCCTGACCCATTCTTCTGATTTCATCCTCATTGAAATGAATTCCGTGGGCCAGCCAAACATCATTTGCCAACCAATCGACAGACTCCAGATAGTCCAGAGGGCGCAGACCGAATCGCTCGAGACAGAAGTTGTCTTCATCATGGGTTTCAGCCAGGTGAGTATGCAGTCTGACATTGTGCTTTCGAGCCAGTTTGGCGGTTTCTTTCATCAGCTCTGTGCTGACCGAAAAAGGTGAACATGGCGCCAGAGCTATCTGAACTTTTGCGCCTTCCTGAGACTGATGATAACGATGGATCAGGCGCTCAGAGTCCTCAAGTATGGTCGCTTCATTCTGAACGGTTGATTGAGGAGGCAGTCCTCCGTCCTTTTCACCAAGGCTCATAGAGCCCCGGGTTAACATGACACGGGTTCCAACGCTATCGGCAGCACTGACCTGGATATCAATGGCTTCTGTTAATGATTCTGGAAACAGGTAATGGTGGTCAGCCACTGTCGTGCAGCCTGACATTAGCAGTTCTGACAGGCCCAGCTGAGTGGCATTGAACAGCATGTCTGGCTTCAATTTTGCCCAGATCGGATAAAGGGTTTGTAACCAGGGAAAGAGTTTTTTATTCAGTGCAGGAGGATAAGCACGGGTCAGCGTCTGGTAGAGATGGTGATGCGTATTGATCAAGCCGGGAAGGAGAACCTGTCCCGAGGCATCATAACTCTGATCGTATGGTTTTTTCGGAGATTGCCCTGAGGGCACCAGTTCAGAGATCTTTCCTGTGTTCTGATCAATCACCACGCCGTTGCCAGCGTCTTGGCGGTTTGCGGTAAAAGTGGCCAGGGGGTGTTTTATCCAGAGCTTCATCATCTGCCTCTTGTTGGCTGGTAGGACGGTCTGGATGGGGTTCATACACCATAGACCGCCTGAGTAGCGGTTTATGGCAGTGACTTGCGTGTTAATCTGCCTGTTTCAAGTTGGTATTAAGATCTTAAAAGATTTCTGCTGTTTTTCAATATTGGCTGGTGGCGTTTCTTCAAACCTTCAAGCCGCAGCCACGAAGTACAACATCACAGATAGTGTCTGCCGCTTTTTCGTATTCAGCGGCGGGTAGTTTTTTCTTCTTCATCATCACCCAGCAGATCTGCTTTTCATAATCAGCGTAGTGCTGTGTGGACCCCCAGATCATGAAAATCAGGTGAGCAGGATCAATCCGGGCCATTTTACCTTCATCCATCCAGTGTTGAAAAATCTCGACTTTGTTCTGAATCCACTGCTGGGTAGAAGTCTTCACGGAAGGAGAAAGCTGTTGGCCGCCGTGAATAATTTCGCTGGCAAAAATCCGGCTGGCAATGGGGTATTTTCTGGAAACTTCTACTTTAGAGCGAATATAGCGTTCCAGAGATTCTGCCGGATCATCTTCCGGGTGGAACTCATTCACTTTGTTATTCCATAAATCCAGAATGTTGTTCAAAACTTCATCGTAAATCTCTTGTTTATTACTGAAGTAATAGAGCACATTGGGTTTTGGCAGGTTGGCCAGGTCCGCAATTCTCTGAACAGTGGCTCCCCTGTACCCATGCAGCGCAAATTCTTGTTCAGCCGCTTTTAGAATCAGCTTGACTCTTTCGGTTCTGATGCGACCGGCTTTCTGGGGCATACGTTTTACTACAGCCATGTATGGATCCTGATTTATTGTTTTTGATCATCCTTTGGGGATGATTTATACCACTGGCAGGAAGCATAGAAAAGAATCAGGCACTGTCCATAAAGAGTGAATCATTGAATAGGCAGAGAGAAAGTGATGAAAATAGTGAATTGTGAGTGCGTTGGGATACTTTTCAGTTCAAAAGCCATTCTCAATTTCACAAATTTAGCCAATAATAGCTGCCGATGTTTAACTGTGAAGTGACTATCCTGACATGGCATTTCATGGCGTAGGATGAGCTGCCCATTTATCATGAGGTAGCTTTGGAGAAATAGGTTCTGAAGCAGGAGTAAGGGTGCCTTTTATTGATTTTGCAGGCCTGTCCTGGAAGCCAAGACGTTATCTGAAACAGCAGATCCCAAAGCCCTGGAGGGACTGGTTGCTGGACAGTGGCTCCCTGACTCAACGCTTGAAACTGACGTTTGATGATGACTTCAGTGTTCGGGTCATTCGTCATGGAACCTTTATGCCGACCTATTCAGAGCAGCAGTTTCTCAATAATAATGAGCGGCGAAGGATGACTTCTGTTTCTCATGAAGAAGCAGAGCTTTTCACGGGTAGAAGTTGCAGCAAAATGGCCTCTATTCGGGAAGTTTTGTTGATCTGTGCTGGCAAACCCAGAGTCTTTGCACGAAGTGTATTGCCTCATAGCAGTCTTATTGGTTCTAACCGGGAGTTGCTACAGCTGGGCAATAAACCTCTGGGCGAGTTTTTATTCAATCATCCCGGTATGCGTCGAGGACCTTTTGAAGTAGCCCAGTTACCTGCTCGTCAATTTAATCCGTATCTGGTGGATCAATACGCCAATGAAACGGCCTGGGGTAGAAGGTCATTGTTTTATCTGCATGAAAAACCTATTTCAGTCTGTGAAATCTTTTTGCCGGATCTTCCAGAACAATCAGAAGATCTAACCAGAGTTGAGACTGTAAGCCTGGAACCTGAGCTCTAGGAGCCTGACCGAGAATAGTGGTCGAGATTAAAATTCAGTAGAACGAGGTCATTTTTTCGATGGATTTGTGCGAATAGTTGACCTATTTAAGCAAATTCATCGGAAAAATGGGCCGCTCTTTCTGGATTTTAGGCCGACCTGTCTATTCTAGGTCAGGCTCCTAGTCAATAGGCTCTCTTCTTTGGCGATAAACTGTGTTTTTTTGAAGTAGCGACCTCCTGAAACATAGAGATTTCCGCAGTAAGCCTGGTCATGGTCTGATTGAGAACCGACTCTAACCTGATAGACTGGCCCTATGAGTCACGATTCAAGGCCGTGAGCGATAAGGGTATTCTTTCGTCCTCTCTGGACCTGTTTAAGCGATGATAAGAAAGATTCAGGTAAGCAGCCAAAAACTATGATGCAATTTAGGAAATCTTTGGGGGTATCAGCAGGCAAAGAAGCCATTCTGCAGCGACTTCCCCGTTTGAAAGACTTTTTACAACTGGCCCGAATGGATCGACCCATTGGGATTTATCTGTTGCTTTGGCCTGCCATGTGGGCACTCTGGGTTGCAGCAGAAGGTTTACCCAGCCTGGCTAATCTGGTGATTTTCTCGGTCGGTGTGGTTTTGATGCGCAGTGCCGGTTGTGTCATTAATGATTTTGCGGACAGGAAAGTGGACGGTCATGTTAAACGAACTCAGCATCGGCCACTGGTGACAGGCAAAATTCAGGAAAAAGAAGCACTGATCTATTTTGCCGCAATGGTACTTCTGGCTTTTATTCTTGTGCTTTTTACCAACACCCTGACGATCCAGCTTTCTTTTGCCGGATTATTACTGGCGTCTGCTTATCCTTTTGCAAAGCGACATACCCACCTGCCTCAGGTAGTGCTTGGCGCTGCATTTGGCTGGTCAATTCCCATGGCTTTTGCGGCACAGAGCACAGAGCTGGGAAGCATTGCATGGCTGATGTTTCTGGCCAATCTTTTCTGGACTGTGGCTTACGACACTCAATATGCGATGGTGGATCGTGACGATGACCTTAAAGTAGGGATCAAGTCCACAGCCATTCTGTTTGGTGAGATGGATAACCTGATTGTTGGAAGCTTACAGGTCCTTACCCTGGTCACTCTGGCTATGGTGGGTCATCAACTGGCGCTTGGGGCTCTGTATTATCTTTCCTTGATTGCAGTGGCTGCTCTTTTTGTTTACCAGCAACTGTTAACCAGTAATCGTGAACGTGATGCCTGTTTCAAAGCTTTTTTAAATAACCATTGGGCCGGAGCTATTGTGTTTGCAGGTTTAGTGGTGAGTTATCTTTGATCCTGTTTACTATGAAAATGCTGCTATTTCGGGTTCTGTAGTTATTTTCATGGTTCGAGTGGTCCGGCATTCCGGTGAGCGGCATTTCCGGCTCATGGCTGTTTAGCAATGTGATCCTTAGGATGGCGGATCACATTGCTATACCTTCTTTTTTCCTGTTCAGGTAAAAGGTCTTTATTCCCTTCAATGCTGTTTATAATCTGATAGGTATAATCACTTGCGGTAAGTACAGATAAAATGCCTGGCTTCATTCTCCTGCAAGGGGTGTAGGGGTGTGTTTTCTATTTAAAGTGTGATGCCGGCTTGGGTAGTGTCATCTGTCTGTAACATTTCAAGGGTGTAATGACCCGTGTATAGTGCGGTTGATCAAAGCAGTGAGAAGCAGCCTGAGCGATCGAAAAGTTGTAGCTCGCATACATTACCCTCCCGGTAAGGCTTGGAGCTGTACCTGATAGAAGCCAGAACGTCGCCGCCGAAATCGAATCGACAGATAACAGGTAGAGATCAATGCCAGGAAAGACCATTCTGATCGTAGATGACGAAGCACCTATTCGTGAAATGGTGACCGTTGCTCTGGAAATGGCAGGGTACGACTGCCTAGAGGCAGCTGATGCGAAGGAAGCGCACTCTCTGATTGTAGATAGCAAGCCAGACCTGATATTGCTGGACTGGATGTTGCCAGATATCTCCGGCATCGAGTTGGCCCGCCGCCTTAAGCGAGATGAGCTGACCTCAGAAATTCCCATCGTAATGCTGACGGCCAAAGGTGAAGAGGATCATAAGATCCAGGGGCTCGAAACCGGAGCCGATGATTACATCACCAAGCCTTTTTCTCCTCGTGAACTGGCAGCCCGTTTGAAGGCTGTACTTCGTCGTGCGGGTGGATTTGATAATCAGTCCCCTATCATTATCAAGGGATTAGAGCTCGACCCTGTCAGTCATAGAGTATCCATTGATGGCTCCCCGGCTGAGATAGGACCTACTGAATACCGTCTACTGCAGTTTTTCCTGACTCATCAGGAACGGGCTTATACTCGTGGGCAGTTGCTGGATCAGGTCTGGGGTGGCAATGTGTATGTAGAAGAACGAACTGTTGACGTGCACATTCGACGTTTGCGCAAAGCACTGGGTAACAACTATGAAGGCTTTGTCCAGACAGTTCGTGGTACCGGCTATCGTTTCTCAACAAGACTTTAGCAGCATTAAGTACCTGACCCGTTGTTTTCGCATATTCTGGACGGCGACTTTTTCCATCCTTCTGCGTTCCAACATTGGTTACAAAGCTAAGGCTATGTGCCCAACGTTGCACCCGAGGGCATAAAAGCCTTGAGGGATGAAAAATCCACTCACCAGAATAGTGCTAAACAATTGGTCAGGTACTTAGTATGAAAAATATTTTGCTACTTCACTCTTAATCCTTGAGGATGAGCAAAAAATTTTTCTTCACTCATGACTGTTTAACGCTCATGACTGTTTAACGCTCATGGCTGTTTAACGCTCATGGCTGTTTAACGCTCATGGCTGTTTAACGCTCATGGCTGTTTAACGCTCATGGCTGTTTAACGCTCATGGCTGTTTAACGCTCATGGCTGTT
>NZ_JBPCXO010000085.1:0-9791 GCF_051008435.1 Endozoicomonas sp.
TGGCGCTCCTATAGAAGTCATCAAACAGTACGTTCAGCAGCAGAGAACACCGCATTAGTCGGCTATCGCCGACGAGCTTACATCCCCGCACTCAAAGTACGGGGTTTTACGCTCAACCGATAAATCAGTTTCCTGCCTGACACCGTGTATGAAACAGACAAACCCTGTGATTGAAGAAACTTCAAATGTCCGGAAAAGGCAGCTTGAGATCCCTCATTTTCACTATCTGGCGTAATGACAACTTGAAACCCATCTGTTTCCTGAGTCAGGGTTATTGAATAATGTTCCTTTTCAGCCACTGCCAACTGGAATTGACTGGTCAAAATATTCAGGGCCAGTACTCTGAAAGACAGCAGCATGCAAAGAAGAAAGGTAGCACAGTGAATCAGAGGCTTATACACTCTTAAAAACCCAGTTGTACGTCCACTTCCGAAATTTCTTTCAGGCTCACCAAATCATACTAGCTCTCCCACCCTGACGTTTGCCTGGTTTGAAGATTGATGCAGTTTTTATGAATTATCCGGGCCAGCAGTCATCCTGTTATACTTCGCGGCCAAAATTTTGAAATCAGGTTAAAACATGCTCAAAGGTCTATACGGTGTAACCGACAGCCAGCTTCTCCCTGATGATCGTATTCTGATGGAAGCAGTTGAACAGGCTTTGATCGGAGGCATGAAAGTACTTCAGTATCGAGACAAAAGTCTGGATCACGAAAAGAGGTTACGCCAGGCCAGTACCCTGCGGGTGCTCTGCCATAAGTACGGAGCCCTGTTCATTATTAATGATGATATTGAACTGGCTGCTGATTCCGAAGCCGATGGCGTGCACCTGGGGCAACAGGATGAATCGGTGGAATCTGCCAGAAAGAGGCTTGGGGAATACGCCATCATCGGTATCAGTTGCGAAGGTTCCCTCGGCCAGGCTCAAACTGCCGTTGAGGAAGGCGTCAATTACATTGCCTTTGGACGTTTCTTTCCTTCTCGCACCAAGCCGGACGCCAAGCCTGCTGAGTTATCGCTCCTGCCATCTGCCAAAGAGGCCTTCAAAGTGCCTGTTGTAGCCATTGGAGGAATTACTGTGGATAATGCCTCACAGCTTATTGAAGCGGGTGCTGATATGGTGGCAGTGGTCCATAATCTGTTTGCTTCCACAGATATCCAGAGTCGTGCTCGCAGTTTTACTGAATTGTTTAATCAGGAATAGATCATGTCCCTTCCCCATGAACGCTCAAGCACTCTGTTTACTGAAGCCCAGACCGTTATTCCGGGAGGCGTAAACTCGCCGGTAAGAGCATTCAAGGGTGTAGGTGGTAAGCCTGTTTTCTTCAAAAGCGCCAAAGGCGCCTATGTTCAGGATGTTGATGGCAACAGCCTGATCGACTATGTAGGGTCCTGGGGCCCGATGATTCTGGGACACAACCATCCAGACGTTGTTAGTGCCGTTCGAGATCAGGCTCTGGATGGGCTGAGTTTCGGCGCCCCGACCGCTCTGGAAACTGAGTTGGCCTTGAAGGTCCGCGAGATTTTCCCGTCCATGGAACTGCTCAGAATGGTGAACTCAGGTACCGAAGCGACCATGAGCGCCATTCGCCTGGCACGTGGTTTTACCGGTCGCGACAAGATTGTTAAGTTTGAAGGCAACTACCATGGCCATTCTGACTCACTGCTGGTAAAAGCCGGTTCTGGTGCACTGACCCTGGGTGTACCGAGCTCTCCCGGTGTTCCTGCAGCCCTGGCAGAAAGCACTATCACCCTGACTTACAATGATTTGGATTCGGTTAAAGAGGCGTTTGCAGAAATAGGCAGCGAAGTGGCCTGTATTATTGTTGAGCCGGTTGCCGGCAACATGAACTGCATTCCTCCTGTAAAAGGTTTCCTGGAAGGTCTGAAGACAGTTTGTAATGAACACGGAGCCTTGCTGATCTTTGATGAGGTGATGACCGGCTTCCGCGTTTCTCTGGGTGGAGCACAGGCTTACTATGACGTGAAGCCTGATCTGACTACTCTGGGTAAAATCATCGGTGGTGGCCTGCCGGTAGGTGCCTTTGGCGGCCGAAAAGATGTGATGGAGCACTTGGCACCTCTGGGACCTGTTTATCAGGCTGGTACCCTGTCCGGGAATCCCCTGGCTATGGCTGCAGGCCTGGCCACACTGAAAAACCTGGGCCGTTCAGGCTTCCACGCTGAGCTCACCGACAAAGCTGAAAAGCTGCTGACTGGCTTTAAAGAAAAAGCCTCAGAACAGGGTATTGCCCTGCAAACCTCTCAGGTGGGTGCCATGTTTGGCCTGTTCTTTACTAACCAGCCCCGTATCGATCGCTTCGATCAGGTGATGGCCTGTGACGGCGAGTTTTATGGTCGCTTTTTCCATGCCATGCTGGATGAAGGTATCTATCTGGCGCCTTCTGCCTTCGAAGCCGGCTTTATTTCTGAAGCCCATGGTGATCTGGAAATTCAGAAAACCATAGAGGCCGCTGGTCGTGCTTTCCAAAAGCTGTCCTTAAGGTAACACTTTTTACATTATGAGTTCACTGGCTCTATCGGATGCGGTGCTGGCAGCAGCCAGCGCCTTTGCTGTCTTCCTGCTCTGCCAGCAACAAGCATTTGCCCAAGTTCACAGAACAGCCACCAAGGGGGCTCTTCTGGGCTTTCTGCTGATCGCGCTGGCAGCGGTAGCAGGCACCCTGAAGTTCGGATTTTCAGAGATATGGACCGGTGTCTATCTCTTTTTGAATAATGCCGCGACCTATCTTTCTCCTCCTTTGATCGGCACCGCTATTGCTTTGCTGCTGTCTAACAAGGAGTGGAGTAAGCCGGTCTGGGGAAGAATGATTATCGGGCTCTGCCTGGCTTATGAGATTACCCGCTGGTATGGGGTTGAAACACTCTACAGGGATAGCCTGCTGGCAATCAGCCTGCTGTTAGCCCTGTATATGGTGATTAAAGCCCAGATAGAGCCCGGTCCAAAGGGACTGTTGCTCATCGCTTTTACCAGCTTTTTTATTGGCGGCCTGGTCATCGGTAATGAAGGGACTCTGGGTGGATACCTGAGAGTAAACCTGTTTCGCTACATGATTGCCCTGGGAAGCCTACTGCTGGGGACGGGGTTATTCATGCTGCTGAAAAACCAGAACCGAATTACCGAACAAGCGGGTACAAATCAGGAGTAAGCGGGCTCCACCTCTATTGCCCAGCAGGCACAAGTCATACGGGTTCTATACTGCTTAGTATTCAGAACATTTGCAGGGAAGCAACGTGGACAATCCTCCTTCTTCTGGGGTCTCAGGCCCCAGTCAGTCAATTCCATCTCATGCTTCAGAGTCCAGTCCAGCCAAGGAGCCATTGAAAGGCAAACTTGATCATCATGAGGTCACTGCTCTTGATAGCAGTAAGGTGGACAAGAAACTGCCAGAACCACCGAAAGAAAGCCGCAGAGCCAAGATCTGGAAAGGCTTCAAGGACTTTGTTTCAATCAAGTCCACTCCCCCCAGATACCAGTACAATGCCAATGTTCAGGTAGGTGGGCAAAACTTTCAGGTTTATACCAACAGTCCCAACCTGAATGTCTGGAGTAATAACTCCAATACAGTTGTCACCAGTAACACTCCGCACACTCACCTCCAGCATTTTCAGGCACAGCCCTTTCAGGGCAACCCTTTTCAACTTCAGGTGCCGGGTCTGGGAGTTCTGCAACTGCAACAACCACTGCAGTTTCCACAGACACGCTTCTCTTTCCCGCCGGTCTACCAGCATCCACTCGCTCCCCAGCCTGCCAAGCCAGTCTTTACTCATATTTACCAGGATGAAGCCGTCTGCAAGCAGATCGACCAGTCCAGGGTAACGGAACGTTTCCATATGTCAGAGGATCAGGTAGGACAACTGGAGACCCTATCCAAACGCGAGCTTGGCCGCTCTGAACGCTTTCCGAACACTCTCGATTCAGCCGTTGCAAAACGGAAGTCTTTTGACTTTCAGCGGTTGAATAACATCGTCAAAGAACACCAGGGAAAACTGGCTGAAAAACTGCCCACTGACGACGCTTCGATCAAAGAACAGGGCAAAAAGATGATCGACTCCCTCGAGGAAGGTATGCAGAGAATTGATACCATCTTCAAAACCGGCATCCATTACTTCCCTGAAAACGAAGTTGAAATGCTGAAGGACATGCGCCAGCAATTGAACAGTGAGCGATCTCTGGTACTGCAGGTCCTGAGACAGGACGGTGCCAGTGCCGCCGGAGAAAAGTTAGACTGGAAGTCTGCCACTGAATTCAAACGACTCGGCTACGACCTCACCCATGATGTCACCCGACACTTGAGTGAATATCATGGTAAAGAAGCCAAAACGGAAGAAGCTCTGGGCTCAGGAAAGGCTCATACCGTCACCAAACTCAGCTTTGAAGATGGCGATGAAACCGTTGATAAGGTCTTCAAATCAGAAGACGCTGTAGATACCAGCCACTTTAAAGAACATACCGACAAAGCTAAATATCTGGATACTCAGCGCCCCAGATTTGCCGCAAGAAATTTGGCCAGCCAGAGTCTTCAGGACACCCTTGGATTAAAACTTTTGCCCAAAACCGAATTAACCGTCCACAACGGAAAGGTCGGACTTTTGATGGATGTGGCCAAGGGTAAACAACCTTTTACCGCCAAAGATGGCATAGCCAAAGACATTCCCTTTGACCCGAAGGAGAATCCGAAAGTAGCCGCTGAAATTGCCAAAAACCTTAACAGTGCCGAGTGGCTGGATTGCTTCTGCGGTCAGCAGGACAGAAACGCAGGAAATTATCTGATCAATCCCGAAACGGGCCAGGTCACTCTGGTCGACAATGATCACTCTTTCTACCCGGGACAAACATCCATCGACCATTCAGAGGTAAAAACAGGCGCTTCAGGCTGGTTATCTCCATGGCCTGGTCCACCGACTCTTATAGATCGTGACGTCCTGAACAAACTCAATGCCACCACAGTAGATGATATAACGGCAAAACTGACAGGGTTGCTTCAGCCCGAGGAGATCGAAGCAACGATCAGCCGTCTGGAAGAACTCAAGGAGCACGCTGAGTTGCTGGAAGAGCAGGGACTGGTCGTAGATGACTGGGAAACCTGGCAAAGCAAAACCCAGCCCCCACTGAGTGCTACTGACTACATTCGTCGCCATGGCAGTCAGAGTGCATACCTTAATGCCATTCCTGCACTGCGAACCACTGAGTCAGCCCCTCAGACGGAATCCCGAAAGCCTCAGCCAAGAACACCATCAAGCTTATAAAAGGTGATAAAAATGAATGAATCTCCTCAATCACCCAAACCGCTTGAAGCAGCCAGACACCTGATCCAGGGCGCGGGTCTACCCATGCCCCCTATTCCCAAGAATATTTCAAAAAACCTCTTCAGGCCTGAAGAGACCAACTACTTCACGTCCAGGGTTAATACACCCGGTCCCTGGAGTTTGGGTTGGTTCCTTGAAGAGGTGGAGTATGGCAATCCCCAGAATTACGTCATGATCGGGATAGACGGTCATGGTCAGGAATCTTCAGCCACCCACTTCTATCTGGTTGAAGAGGATATTGCTTTCTTTCATCAGAGCCAGATGGTCAGTCCAGCCAACCCGAAGCTGGAAACAAGTCTCTCAGATCAGTATGACCTGATGGCCATCATTGCGGTTGCAACAGCACAGGCCAAGGAAAATGGTCAAATGGCAAAAGACAGCCGACTGATCATTGTCCGCCCTGCTTTTCGGCAAGCATTCTGGGGGTTACAACCCACTCCGGGTCATCCCATTGACTGGAAAGATGCTGAAGATGCCTTACTGGATGCCAGCAGCTGGCTGGCAACTAGAATGTACTGACCAGTACTTGGACAGACAAGCTTATACCGGCGGCATTGGGAACGGTTTTACGTTACTGCCTTTTACTTCTGAAACCTTGGCTGCACCTTCTTTCTCGACTTCATCAATGCGAATAATAGACGACAAAGGGATATAGCTTCGTTTAACGCCTTCGAAGGTGCTTTTCAGTTTTTCTTCACTGGGATCCACCAACAACTGGCTGCGCTCACCAAAAGCAAACTCTTCTACTTCAATAAATCCCCAGAGTTCACTCTGGAAAATTTGTCGTGCATAAACTTCAAAGACTTCAGACTCATTCTGAAAGATGACGCGAAAAACCTGGGATTTCGACATTGACTCCAAACACCTGTGACGCCGTAACTTTTACTGAAAAACCTTTCATCGCCAAGGCGAGGAAAACGGGTTTCGATCGCATTTGGCTGTTTCGGACATGTAATACAAAAGGCGGCTAGCATATCACAGTCTTAACGCCCATGAGCTAATGAAAAGCGAGGATAGGGGGGCGAGAAACCACAGTTGTTACTGACTGATTCCGATATTCCACAACGGACTTTGACAGATTCGAGAACCTTATCTAATTAATCTGTGTTCTCTACTTTCCTTTCAGCTCCTTTCTCGTTCGTTCTTTAATCGCCGTCCAGGTTCATTATGAATATACGCCTCCCCCTCACTATTATCTTATCTCTGTGCTTCATTCATTCCCCTGCATTTGCCGTCAATCAATGCTCGGACATTACAAGTTTGCGTCTGGATAAACAGGAACAAACCTTTATAGCTATGAAAGAGAGCTTTATAGGAACCCTGAAGCCGTCAGAGCATCTGGATCAGATTCGTGAGCTGACTACAGATCCCAAACTGCAGGATGAGGCAGGTGACCTTACTTTACAGAGCCTTCCGGACATCGTACGAGAACGCTACCCCAACATACCCAAAGCCATTCTGGATGACTTCACCAGTCAGATAGAAGAACTCGACAGAGTGGCGGACTGCTTTCACCATGGCAAACGAAATAAAGCTTCACTGATGAAGCTACGTTATCGGAAGGTCAAAGCAACAGAGACCCCTTATATAGGCTTCCTTCTGCCAAAAGAACCGGCCCAGCCCCGAAAAGCCAAAGTAGCCAGCTTTTCATCCTGCGAAGATAAAACCTGTCAATTCACTGTGAAGAATGTTGACGATCTCGATAAAGATGTCATTCTGCTGGTTCACCGCGCCGCTCGATTAAGTACTCCCGTCATTCACTCCAGTCCTATCGTCGACCCAAAGGCCCTCTCCACAAAACGCCTGCCAGAACGTGCTTATCTGCTGGAATTGGACTTGCAAAAGGTAGGTGAATATTTCAGCAAACCTGAAATCTATATGCAGCTCTCTTACTACAATGGCGACCAGCTGATTCGCGAAGATACGATTGAAATCCCGTGGGCAAAAGAAAAAGGTGTCAACAAAGGTAAAACAGAGATAATCATCTGGGTACATGCAGACTCAGTACAGCTGACCCTGATGGAAAATGACTGGGAGATCCCTTTCAGACTGATTGGTAAAATCCTCAGCAAGGCTGTGAGTATGGGCCTGCAACTGGCCAGTGCCAGTCATCCTGAAATAGGACATATCCAAACCGCCCTAGGCGACCTTAGAAACCGATCAGTGTCTGAAGACACTGACTTCTATGATGCTCTGGACAGAATGAATGCCGATGACCTGCTGGATACGGTTCGCCTACAAAGAACAAACGTGCATACTTATGTCCCCATGAAGAAAGGGGTTGTGAAAATGACACTGAAGCATGACTACACCCCCAAAACAGGTATAAGAAACGAACTGTAGCTCTATAAAGGTCACGTAATCCCTGCAAAGAAGGTCAGAAATATTGCTCACTACCTTCCGGACATCACTGCCGTTATAATGGCGACCTTTTCACCAGCCAGATCAGTTGTCACTGGTTTTGCTATTCTGAGTCACCTGAAGCCTGAACATTACAGTCTCAAGGTCTCAGATCCGTTTAACAGCAGACAGGAATCCGGCTTTGGTGTCTTAAATGACCAAGACAGACTTGAGCCCAGAAAGCGAAAGCATGAGCGCAACAAAAAAGCTTTATATCAAGACCCACGGTTGCCAGATGAACGAGTACGATTCAGCTCGAATGGCTGACCTGCTCGGAGAAACCCATACCCTGGAGTTGACAGACAACCCGGAAGAAGCCGATGTTGTGCTGGTGAACACCTGTTCTGTACGGGAAAAAGCCCAGGAAAAACTGTTTCATCAGCTGGGCCGCTGGAAAAAATTGAAAGAAGCCAATCCGGATCTGGTGATTGGTGTGGGTGGCTGTGTAGCCAGCCAGGAAGGGGAAGCTATCCGCAAGCGAGCGCCCCAGGTCGATGTAGTGTTTGGACCACAAACCCTGCACCGTCTGCCGGAAATGATTGATGCCACCCAGAGCAATCATATCCCTGTGGTGGATGTTACATTCCCGGAAATTGAAAAATTTGACCGCCTGCCAGAACCCTCTGTAGATGGCCCGACCGCTTTTGTTTCCATCATGGAAGGCTGCAGTAAATACTGTACATTCTGTATTGTTCCTTACACTCGTGGTGAGGAAGTCAGCCGTCCTATGGATGATGTGATTGCAGAATGCGTCGGTCTGTCTGAGAAGGGTGTTCGGGAAATTAATCTGCTGGGTCAGAATGTCAATGCTTATCGCGGCGAAAAAGACGATGGTACCGTTTGCGACTTGGCTGAGCTGATCACCATTGTTGCTGCCATTGATGGCATTGACCGTATTCGATTCACCACGTCTCATCCGAAAGAGTTCTCTCAGAGCCTGATCGATGTGTACGCTGAAGTCCCAGAACTGGTGAGCCACTTGCACCTGCCTGTCCAGGCTGGCTCTAACCGTATTCTTTCCATGATGAAACGTAACCACGAAGTGGAAATGTACCGGGACAAAATCAGTCAGTTACGTGAGCACCGTCCAAACCTGAGCCTGTCTTCTGACTTTATTGTTGGCTTCCCGGGTGAAACCGATGAAGACTTTGAAGACACCATGAACCTGATCAACGAAATTGGCTTTGATGCGTCTTTCAGTTTCATCTACAGCAAACGTCCGGGCACCCCTGCTTCTGATATGCCAGACGATGTCACTGAGTCAACGAAGAAACAACGTCTGAAGATTCTGCAGGATCGTATCAATCAACAGGCCATGCAAATCAGCCGTCGCCTGGTAGGCACCACCCAGAAAATTCTGGTGACGGGTTACTCCAAAAAGGATCCGGGTGAACTGAGTGGCCGAACAGAATGCAACCGTGTGGTTAACTTCAAGTGTGCAGAGCCACGCCTGATTGGTCGATTTGCCGACGTTGAGATTGTTGAGGCTTTCCCTCACAGTCTGCGCGGAAATCTGATGGATTCTGAACTGGGTGTCGTTGCCTGATCTCCTGAAATAAGAATCACTGATCTTATTTCAGCTCAGAGATCAGTGATTTACCCTTCCTTGAAGTCCGTTCAATCTAACCTATTCTGCAAGGCTCACTCTCAGGTTCGATAGGTTTTCAGTGCATCACATTTTCACACACTCGTTCTACGTTCTTGTGGTGACCTGCCTGACTCTGATGTTGACCTGCTCAAGTCAATTTGCGAATGCTTCCGAACAGTATCAACCTGATTTTCAAAAGATTGAAAATACGCTTCAGGACTACCTCGTTGAAGAGAACGTGCCCTGGCTGGAAGAGCTCAAGGCGATCACTTCAAAAGGCAGTGTGGAGCAGTCTCTACTCTCTGATCTTGAAGATCTGGTTCAAAGTTATCCAGCCCGATCAGATATTTTTGAGACTGTTGCTCCACTCTACCTAATGCTTCTCTCTTCAGATGAACTTTTTCGAAGCATTGACTTCTTTTCTCGATTAAGAAGGTTTGGAATACCTATTCCTGACAGTATTTTCGCCTACC
>NZ_JBPCXO010000086.1:0-10931 GCF_051008435.1 Endozoicomonas sp.
AGCTGAAATAGAGCTGAAATTCCCCCGAATTATTTAAACTGCATTGATCTTCTGCGTCTGTTTTACCCTTCTTTGGCGAATAACAAAAAATCAAAACCCTATTCTGTAGGTTTCATGCATTCAGGAGGTGAAAAACCTCTCTCTAATCAAGAAATCACGGATTCAGGTTTTAGTCAATAGGCACTCAATGCGATTTAAAACTTGTTGAGTCTATGGCTGTTTCCAAAGAAATCTTATGACTTAACCTCTGATTACATCGGATTGTTTTCTTTCTTTTTCATCGAGGTCATTATGCTTCGTTTAACGTACTGGATGGTTGTCTCTTTCATATCCCTGGGCTTGACACTCTGCGTACAGGCACAGGACACCCTTTCACCCCTGATTACCTTTAATCATGGAGCTCAGATCAATGATATTGCCTACAACGAGCAGGGCAATTGTGTAGCCACTGTTGCTGATGATTTCAGAGGTAAATTCTGGAACGTAGGCCAATCCGTTAATTTCTCAGCACCCAATGCCAGAAATAATATCGCAACGATCCGCCATAGTGCCCGAATAGGACAGATTGTTTTTTCAAATCAATACGTGGCTACGGCTTCCGATGATGACCTGGCCAAACTCTGGGAACAAACCGGGATTATAGTCAATGCTCTGGGTATTCCTGCAGTGGCACTCAAAGCCATCGCCAATAGCGGAAATGGTGAGGATGCCACCCGTGTAGCCATTGATGAAACAGAAAAATACATGGCCGTTGGGACTGCAAAAGGTGAAGCTCAGTTATTGGATCTAAGCAACATTAAAGTACGATCCAAAGCACCCAATGCTAACAACGGTCAGAACGAAGCAGACTACGTTTATGTTGTCGATCCCGATGACCCAGAACCCAGTAATATAGAAACAGACATTGAAGAACCTGCGCTGATTGCACGGATGTGGCATGAGGGCTCCAGAACAGGGCCCAGTGCAATAGCCGATATGGCTTTCAGTCCAAAAGATAAATGGATTGCCACTTTGGGTGAAGACATGACAGCCAAAGTCTGGAATTACGAGAAAGAACCTATCCGCTCCGATAATGGTCGTCTGGTTCTACCCCTGGAAGTGTTCATCGATCTTGATGGCAGTGTTGCCCTGAATCGTAACCAGCTGTTTTTCAGTCCTGACGGCAATCTTCTGGGAGTCAGCCACGGAACCAAAGTCAGCATCTATAACCTGAGAAAGATCAGTCCGAACAGCAAAGGAACGCCTGTGGCAGCACTTTATGCTGAAGTGGAGAGCGAACATGCCATTAACGTCATTGAGTTTGACGAAGCCTGGACCAAGCTGGGTATTGGCATTAATACCGGTTCTGATTGCCGCTTCACTGTCTGGAATTTTAAAGAGCTGATGCCTGATGCCCAGGGCACCGTCAGACCTCAAATGATCGGTCAGAAAGATTTCGATGAGGATCAGATCTATGACATTACCTTTGACCGAAAAGGAGAAATCATGGTCACCGCCATGCAGAGTCAGAGTGCCAACCTTTTCAACCTGACCAATCTTGAAGAAGTACCCAACTCGGTCAATGCCAGTGAACCTGAACTGGTGGCTACTCTTCCTCACGCCAACACCAGTGTTACGAAGATCAAGTTCTCGCCGGATAATCAGAAAGTGGCGACTGCAGCCAATGACGGTAATGCCAGGCTGTGGGATGTTTCCAAATACGCTGAGTTTTACTCATCATCCACCGTCACTATTAGTGGTGGAGTCAAGTTGATTACAGCCATTGCTATTTTTATGACTTCCTTATTCTACTGATTTTCGAAAACTGACCAGCGAAGGTTTCACCGTGAAGCGAAACCTTCACTGCTGAGCGACAATATCCTTCTGCACCCTCTGGGTCAGATCAGCCAGCAAATAACTGAATCCTTCAACCAACTGCTCCGGGCTACTGTCTTTGGGAAGGTTTCTTGTCAGCTTGATGGAGTAGGATTGAGCACGTTCCTGATCTTTAAGGAGTGTTACCCTGACATCCAGCTCCAGACGACTGTCGAACCAGGCCAGATTATTAATCGTAACCTGTACAGCCCTATCCGGCGCCTGACTTCTCAACCAGGGGCCGGATTGAACGTCCGACTGAGGAAAAAGAGTCGTCAGGTTCTGGGTAAGGATACGGGTTATCGCATCCTGAAGCGGCTCTCCCCAACGTTGAATATCGTAACGGACAAGTTCATATCCACCGTCGTTTACGACCAGATTAGCTCGATCCATCCAACCTGGAATCTCTACCGGAACCACCCCGATGGAAGTTGTCGTGCCATGACTGACCCTCCCTTCAACGGCAGGTTTCAGAGTGTAATACTGAAATGGCGTCACATTACTCGCACACGCCGATAGCAGGAAAACGGCGACCAGGGGCAAGAACCACTTAACATTATTCTTCATTGCATTATTCCCCTGTCTCTCTGCCCGACAACACCGAACCTGGCTGCTCTTCCAACAACTCTGCCAGTTCCCTGACAGCATCTGCTGAACGACTAATGTCTTTACTGCTTCGCTCCAGCTGATACATCAGTGGAGAGTCGGGAGCCATGGTATCTCCCAATGCGGTTGTTGTCTGTTCGACCGCTTTCAGGGTTGCTTCCACCGTAGCTAAAACCTCATTCACCTTGCCAAGTGTTTTGGGCAGCTCTCTTTCAATAGCCTGGGACATTTGGCCCATATTATCGGCCATGGGTACGAATTCGTTCCTCATGTCCGACATGCTTTTAGCCATATCTTTAGACATAGACCCGAACTGTGCGAATGCCTTGTTGAGATTTTCCGGCATCTGCTGAAATTCCTGACTGCCACTGATGGTATTCAGGTTATGAGCAATGCTTTTCAAATCAGCAATCAGCTCAGGCAGGTTCATCTTGTCCAGATCCTGAGTAATGGTTTCAAAATCAGTAGGAACGGTTGGCAATTGTGGGTACTGGGTTGAGACGGGAAGGGTCTGAGAAATGGCTTTATAGAAGTCCACTTCGACGTATAACAATCCGGTCAGTAAACTCTGGGTTTTTAACTTGGCCGCTAATCCCCTGGCCACCAGTTGTTCCATGATGTCTTCAGGGATGTCTCCTCCCTTGCTGATCACCATGTCCGGATAAATATCGATGACCACCGTATTAAGCAGCTCCTCCTTGTCGACATACAGCTGGGTGCGAATATCAGTGACTTCACCAATTTTAACCCCCCGCAGTGTGACAGGAGCGCCAATATTCAGCCCCATAACACTACTGTCGTATATCAACTCATAGCGTTCTTTACTGTTACCGGAGTAATTGCCATTTCCTACAAACATGGCAAGGCTCACAGCCAACCCGATCATGGCCACCACGAACAGGCCGGCAAAGATAGAATACCTTTTTTTATTCATCAGCTATTCTCCCCACAAGCCTGTTGATGACTCTGCCCCCGAGACAGAAAGTCCCTGACCAGGGGCTGAGAACTGTGATTCAGCATATAAGAAGGAGCCCCCGTATCCAGCTGCGTTTTAGTCTGTGCGTCGAGAAACACACCATTGGAACCTATGGCAAAAATACTTTCGAGTTCATGGGTCACAATCACAATCGTGACACCCAGAGAATGACTGAGCTGGAGAATCAGATCGTCCAGCCGCTTGGCACTCAAAGGATCAAGACCTGCGGAAGGTTCATCAAAGAACAGAATGTCTGGATCCAGAGCCATGGCCCTGGCCAGCCCTGCCCGCTTGGCCATACCGCCACTGATTTCGGAAGGATAGTAATCTTCATATCCCGACAGCCCAACCAAAGCCAGTTTGTAGCGCACCAGATCAGCAATCTCTGTCGATTTCATTCGGGTATATTGAGTCAGCGGCAAGCTGACATTTTCTGCCAGCGTCATGGCACTGAACAATGCTCCGCTCTGATAGGTCACCCCCCAACGCTTTCTCATCTCCAGTTGCTGACGATCAGAGGCAGAAAAGTAGTTCTGGCCTTCATAGGAAATGGTTCCGGCCGCCGGTTGATACAAACCGATCATATGCTTGAGCAAAGTACTTTTGCCGCAGCCACTGCCTCCCATGATGACAAAGACATCGCCTTTGTGAACCTTGAAGGTCAGGTCCTGCTGTATCAGGCTGCTGCCGTATTTCATAGTCAGCTGACTGACTTCTATCGCAACACTGGACTCGGGATCTGGCTGTTCCATCGTCAAATACCCAACTGGAAATAGAGAATATTCAGACCAGCATCTGCCACTACCAGGTAGACAATGGCGGTGACTACCGCTGTAGTCGTTGCCTTGCCCACTGCTGCTGATGAACGACCACAGGCCAGTCCGGCCTGACACCCGGCAAAGCTGATTAAAATAGCAAACACCAGACTTTTAAAGAGCCCGGTCATAACATCAGACATGGCAAACGCGCCAGAGAGCTGATGAACGTATTGGGTAAAAGTGATATCCATACTCAGGGCTACTACTCCACCTCCCAGCATCCCCAGGATATCGCTGTAGAGTGTCAGTAGAGGCATGGCTACAATCAGAGCCAGCATTCGGGGAAGCACCAGATAATCAATAGTCCTGATACCCAGAGTCGTCAGGGCATCGACTTCTTCATTAACCTGCATGGTCCCTAACTGTGCCGCATAAGCAGCGCCCGTCCGACCCGCCATGATAATAGCGGTCATCAAAGCCCCCATTTCCCGTACCATGCCTACGTCGACCAGATCAGCCACATACACTTCGGCACCAAACTGCCTGAGCTGGACCGTGCCGAGATAAGCCAGAATCATGCCCACCAGAAAACTCAGTAGCGTCACGATCGGGATTGCCGCTGGACCGGCCTGATGCAGAAACTGGAAAAAGTCGCCACTTCTGACATCACTGCGCAGTCTGAACATTCTGAGGATTCCGAGGTTGATATCCCCCAGAAAAAGGACGAAGTCTTCCAACCATTGTAATAAGCCCTTCATAACGGACTGAAGCAGGTTGAATGAGAAGAACGTTTTTTTATTGGATGATGTTAGCAAAGGTACTGCAGTGGCCAACTGATGAAGACTACGGGCGTCTTCTGGAAGCCCTGAAAGCATCAGCTGTATTTTGTTACGGTCACAGTAGCGTTGAAGCTTGAGCAACCAGGCGGAAAACTGGGAATCCCATTGAAAGGAGGACTCCGCCAGAACTTCAAGGGTCAGAACATCCCCCGACTCCAGTTCAGAGAATATCTGCGCAGCATCAGGCAAAGTCTGATACCGGTCCCAACTACCGGAGAGGCTCGCGCTCATGTGCTCCGGACTAACGTTATGCGTTACTTTGAAACCGGGTGATGCCATCGAGTCTAAAAATGCTGATTAAAAAGAGCGACAAGCATATAGACAAAACAGAATCGGGTAAATATTCCAGAGACTGACTTTACCAAGATCACAGACTGTTTCCAGGCGCACCCCGGTTCGGTTCAAAGCATCATATTGACTTTGACGTATAAAAGCGGAAGGCCTGAATCTAACCTAAACAGACCTTTGATCAGGCCATCACATAAACAGCTTGATGATGCTTTCCTGAAGACTGTCAATTTCAGCAGGGGAAGCAGGCGCTACAAAAATGGTATCGTCGCCTGCAACACACCCCAGAATCCCATCAGACCGACCGATGGAATCCAGTAAACGTGCAATCATCTGGGCAGCCCCCGGACTGGTTTTGATCACAATCAGCATGCCATTGTTGGCAACATCTTCCACCAGATCCCGAACCGCAATATTGGAGTCCATTTTCCCCAGCTCCGGTGGCAGACAGTACACCTGCTCATTACGGGCATTGCGAGCACGAACTGCACCGTGTCGACTTAATAATCTGGAAACCTTGGATTGACTGATGTTGTCAAAACCCTGGTTCTGAAGCTGCTCAACAATCTGACTTTGTGATCCACAGCGCTCTTCTTTCAGCAACTGCCTGAAAGCCTTAATGAGTTCTTCCTGTTTTTGACTGGCCATAATCTTTGTTCATTGCTCCTGGGGTCCCAGACACTGTTTGCCAGGATTTCCGGCCTCATCTGGGTAAAAAAGCATTATCGATGAATAAATATTCAAATGTGACTTGATTTTATCCACGATCATGTAAGAGAATCCATTTTCCATGTGAACCCGTAGTCTGTTCGGCCTATGCTTTTCCGGTAAGAAACGGTCGTAAGGCTCTTAGTCCAACAGATTCTGTCAGTTCTGAAGCCTGCCCGAACCATGCAAACCGGGACAGACTCTCACAAACAGCTATGAGCTGGAAATACCGCCTCTGCGTTAATCAATGGCAGAACGGGTGTTTCAAACAGTCATGAGTACAAAAAATTCCCGTTGCATTTCATACTCACCAAAGCGGGAATTTTTACAAAATGGTAGATGAAAGGCAATGGGCATAGTAGTAGAGGGCCTCAGCAAGGCATTTGGCTCCACACAGGTACTAAAAGATATCAGTTTTAACATCCCCCGGGGTGAAACCACCGTTCTTCTCGGGGCCAGTGGCGCAGGCAAAAGCACCTTGCTTCGTATGCTGAACCTGCTGGAAACCCCCGATCAGGGCTCCATGGATGTCGCTGATATGTCTTTTAATTTCAGCGATGGTCATGATAGCAAACATCTGAACAAACAAGCCTGCGCTCTGAGACGCAAGGTAGGCATGGTTTTTCAACAATACAACCTTTGGCCTCATATGACCGTTCTCGGCAATCTGATTGAAGCTCCGGTGGTGCAGGGTATGCCCAAAGAGCAGGCCATCAGTAAAGCCAAAGAGCTTCTGGAACGTGTCGGTCTGTCTGAAAAAACAGATGCCTGGCCATCGTCTCTGTCGGGTGGACAGCAGCAGCGAGTAGCTATAGCCCGAGCTCTGATGCTGTCACCTGATGTGCTGTTATTTGATGAGCCTACGGCCGCTCTGGATCCGGCGATCACCAATCAGGTTGTAGAAGTCATCAAAGAACTGAGCCAGTCCGGTATCACTCAAGTGGTTGTGACCCACGAAGTTGAGTTTGCCCGTAAAATTGCCAGCAAAGTTATCTATCTTGAAGATGGCCATATCGTTGAAGATGGCTCATCCGATCACTTTGCTCACCCCCAAACAGAAGCTTTTCGCAGCTATCTGGAACACTGACCCGTTGGAGGCACCGCCTCCAATACCCTGTTGACAGACTTTTCGGATTTCTGGAGTACCGAAAATGAAAAAAATATTCGCGTCTATCCTGGCGGCCAGTGCTTTGACTGTAGCCACCTTTCAAGCTCAGGCAGCCGAAACCATTCGCTTTGCCACAGAAGCCACCTACCCTCCGTTTGAGTTTGTTGGCAAAGACAACCAGCTGGAAGGTTTTGATATTGATCTGGCCAATGCCATCTGCAGCGAGCTGAAAGCAGAGTGTTCTTTCAGCAACCAGCCATTTGACAGTCTTATTCCCAGCCTTAAATTCCGCCGATTTGATGCTGTTATTTCCGGTATGGATATTACTCCGGATCGTCTCAAGCAAGTGGATTTCAGCAGCCCTTACTATGAGAACTCAGCCATTTTTGTTGCTGATAAAAACAAGGAGCTGACGTCTATTGAGTCTCTGAAAGGTAAATCAGTTGGCGTTCAGAATGGCTCTACTCACCAGCAGTATGTCATCGATAAGCTGGAAAGTCAGGGTGTCAAAGTTCGTCCCTACGATACTTTCCAGAACGCTTTCCTGGACATGACCAGTGGCCGTGTCGATGCGGTTTTTGCTGACACAGCGGTTGCCAAAGAGTGGCTGACTGAAAGAGGCAAAGGCCAGTACGCGCAGGTAGGCCCTGAGATTAAAGATGCTGACTATTTTGGTATCGGCTATGGGATCGCAGTGCGCAAACAGGACGAACTGAAAAAGAAATTTGATGCGGCGCTGAGCAAACTGAAAGAAAACGGCACCTATCAAAAGATCTACGACAAGTACTTTAACCCGGATATTTCATAAACTGCCTCGAATCTCGCACAGGCATTTGTCGCTCTATGGGATTTTGCGAAGGAATGCCGTACCGGGGAGTACGGTCGACTGAGTAAAACTCCCTTAGAGTGGCAAAGGGCAAGCGAGAGCGGGAGCATGTTTATGAAATATCCGGGTTCACAAGACTCCTGCCGCCTGATCACTTCCAGGCTGCAGTGTTTCCGGCTGCAGCCCCCATCTACTGACAGACCGTTGTTTCCATGCTTGATCTCTTTTTCAATGCAACGCTGATGACCCTGGGGCTGGCACTGTCCTCCCTGCTTGTGGGACTGGGACTGGCAACCCTGCTGGCTCTGGGTGAACTGAGTCCTTTGCGGCTGGTTCGATACCTCACTGTTACCTGGGTCACCATCGTCAGAGGACTGCCTGAAATTCTGGTGGTCTTCTTTATTTATTTTGGCGCTACTCACCTGCTCTTTCTGCTGACCGATGAATTTATTGAAATCAGTCCATTTACGGCAGGCACCATAGCGCTCTCACTGATTTATTCAGCCTATGCCAGTCAGACTCTTCGCGGGGCTTTTATGGCCGTTCCCAGAGGCCAGTCTGAAGCTGCCAGAGCCCTGGGCATCAGTTCGGCTCGCTGTTTTTATCGGGTCGTTCTGCCACAAGCCTGGCGACATGCACTACCGGGACTGGGTAATCAGTGGCTGGTACTTTTGAAAGATACAGCATTAGTCGCCTTGATTGGTGTGACTGACTTGTTGCGACAGGCCCAGCTGGTTTCATCACAGACCTATGAACCTTTTACCTGGTATGCAACAGCCGGGGCTATCTATCTCGTGGTCACCCTGATCAGCCAGCACTGTCTGGATAGAATGAAGCAGAAAACCAGTCAACACATCAGGACGGTGAACGTATGATGCTGGAATCCTTATACGACTATCTGCCACAGTTACTGAGAGGCCTTCAGACAACCCTGGAGCTCACCTTTGCCAGCCTGCTAACCGGCCTGGTACTGGCACTGCTTTTTACTCTGATCCTGTCACTGCGCTTTAAACCTCTGGTGTGGCTGGTACGCTTACAGATTCTGCTGTTTACCGGCACGCCCCTGCTGGTACAGATTTTTCTGATTTATTATGGCCCTGCGCAGTTTCCGATCCTGCAGGAAAGTATTCTCTGGTCCCTGCTCAGCGAGCCCTGGTTCTGTGCCATGCTGGCACTGGCTTTGAACAGTGCTGCCTATTCAACACAGTTATTTAAAGGCGCGATTGATGCAGTATCTGCCGGTGAATGGGAAGCAGCTCTGGCACTGGGTATGACCCGCCAGCAGGCCCTGGTCCGGGTTATTCTACCCCATGCGATTCGCAGGGCACTGCCAGCCTATGGCAACGAAATGATTCTGGTCATGAAAGGCACCTCTCTGGCCAGTACCATTACTTTGATGGATCTCATGGGCTATGCCGCTCGACTGAACGCCCAAACGTACGACACTCTGACAGTCTTCACTCTGGCAGGCCTGATCTATCTGACGCTGACCGGCATTCTGACATTGATTGTGAGATTGATTGAGCGCAAAGCTCTGGCGTTTTCCAGCTAGGAGCCTGTCGGACTTATGCTTTCGGGCATAAATTTCAGTAGAACGAGTCGAATTATTCGATGGATTCGTGAGAATAGTTGACCTATTTAATCGAATTCATCGAATAATTGGGCCGTTCTTTCTGGAATTTAGGCGGAAATAGTCTTAAGTCCGACAGGCTCCTAGAGAAGGATTGGCGCCAATGGTTTGGCTGAACTAATGAGCAATATTGCAAAGAATGGAACTTTAACTATTCTCTGACTGTCCCTTTTTGTTGAGTAATTATTCCGTGAGGTTATAAGGTGAGTAGTCATTCCCATTCATACCCCAGGAACTTCAGTCACATTGGTATATCAGTGCCTGATCTTGAAAGGGCTGTAGAGTTCTATACCGAAGTCATGGGGTGGTACTTGATCATGCCCCCTACTGATATTACTGAAGATGAGAGCGCCATTGGCATTATGTGCACAGATGTCTTTGGTGAAGGTTGGTCATCGTTTCGTATAGCGCACTTATCGACAGGCGATCGCATCGGAGTCGAACTGTTCCAGTTTCCACAGCAACAACAGCCAGAGAATAACTTTGAGTACTGGAAGACGGGCGTTTTTCATTACTGTGTTCAGGACCCCGATCTTGAAGGGCTGGCCGAAAGAATCGTTCGTCATGGTGGTAAACAGCGAATGCCGGTTCGATATTATTATCCGGGAGAGAAGCCTTTCCGGATGGTTTATATGGAAGACCCTTTTGGCAACATTCTTGAGATTTACTCCCACAGCTATGAGCTGACTTATTCTTCAGGCGCCTATTCGGGCTGATCCGGAAAGTTTTTCTGGCTTTCAAAATCAATATGTAACTTGTCACACTCCAGATCGTCACACTCTCCTTGGTAATAGCAGGTACAGATTTCAGTATTGATGCTTCCATCCAGTTTATAGAATTGAGGGTTGCTCTTGACCTGACTTATCTCGTTGGGAGTGAGATGAGTCAGGTGGCAGCGCGGATAATTGCATTGATCGTGGAGGAGTTGATTGATGCAGATATCAGCGTAGCTGGGAATAGGAAAAGCTATGGCAGGGACCACCTGAGGAAGAGGTTGTAGAACATTTTGATTCCAGTGCTGGGGGCTGGTCAGCGGGCTCCAGCCTGCTTCTAAAGTACCATCGCCCCAGAATCGAATGAACTGGTTCAGGGAGTAATATCTCACCCTGTTCTCTTGAAGTGCATTAGCAGGTATAGCGTTGAGTCTTCTCAGATTCTGATCTCTCAGCAATTGTTGAATCCTTGGTTTCTGCTGACGGTTGTAGTTTATAACCCTTAAGTCCCGCTTAACTTTGAGGTAATGAGCGAGCAGGCTGTACTTTTGGTAAGAGAGTACAGTTTTCATACACTTTGCAGTCTAATCTACAGCATCAGCTTGTGTTCATAATTGTTCCGCTT
>NZ_JBPCXO010000087.1:0-5343 GCF_051008435.1 Endozoicomonas sp.
CCGGTTTGAGACAGTTTTTATGATTATTTGAGGCGAATAGCGAGCTATTCAACGAAAAGAATCATAAAAAATGGCCAAATCAGGCTTTTTCGCAGTAGGTCAGTGGTAAGTCCGACAGGCTCCTAGAGCATCTTGCGCTTTACTGCTTTGAATAAATTCAATCAGAGAGTTTAGAACCAGCATAAAGAGAATAATAAAAAAATCCGGCCAGTGACTTATAACTGCCGAGAGCACAGCAGCTATCTCAATAAGCCAGGGAATAGGTCCCCAATAGGTTTTGAGAAACTGCAACCACTTGCTTTCACGCTTTTCTTCGAGTTCGTTGTACCCATAGCGATGCAAACGACCCTGTGCATCTTTTAATGACAGTCTGTTCAAACGGCTATCCAGCTGATCCAGAGCCTCTTGATAACTCGCCCAGACAGGTTTTATTTCGGCCATAACAGAAACCGCAGATAGGAAAGATTCGATGGGGATAGAGCTTAGATCATACTTACGGTGGGCATCGAAACCGATGACTCATGGGCTAGTGTATTGGCTTAAAACAACTTCTTTCTAACAGACCGATTAGCTGGCAGATGTTCGTTTTCTTTATTTTCGATATCTCTGCGACGCTTTCTTTTTATATGCGCCTCCTGTTGATCTCCCAGACTCAGCTCAGCAATCGCTTCTTTTAGGTTTTGCTTCATTGACGGTAACGAGCAGCGATTTTGCGCATCATGGTGCATTGCCGGTGTAACGACCTGTTCAATCACCTTTCTAGCGACCTGACGCTCTGAAAAAGTGTGAGTTAAGCACTTACTGCTCAGCTCATGGGGTGAGAATACATCGGTAATCATAGGCTTCTGATAATTCATACCCTGATGATCAGCCATTCCTGCCTGATCAAAGTAAGCGCTGAATTGCTTAAAAAGCCAATCCAGACCAGGGTGATGTTCATCAAGCGATTTTCTTTTGTTCATCCAGATATAGGGGATTAACTGCCCGGTTGCCAGCTCCAGCATAATGAGTCCGGCCGAGCAGATATCCGTTGATTCACTCATCAAGTCCCGTTGCTCACAGGTCAATTCCTGAGGCATATAAAAACAGGGAGGCTCACTGTGTAATGATCTTGGATTATCCAACCTGGACGTCAGGCTGAAATCAATGATTTTAGGCGCCAGCTGAAGATCCAAAAGCACGTTGCCTGATTTCAGGTCGCCATGGATCAACTTCAATGTTCTGTGCAGATAATCAAGCCCTTCCAATATCCCGGCTTCAATATTCAATCGGTTTTGCAAAGGTCTTAGGGCTTGAAGCATGGGCTTCTGATTTAACAGGTTTGACAATACGTAAGGTTCTTTCTCCATGACCAGTAACATAGGCACATCGGTATGAAAGCCGATTGCACTGGCAACATTGGGATGATTCATGGCAATTTGTGTATGGATTTCTCTCAGAGCGGTACGTTTCATTGAGTCAGAAGCACCGGCATCGACTTTGAACTCTTTTAACGCCAGGGCTTCGCCTGACTTCAAACGATCGGATTGCACAGAATAAACCCGCCCGAAGGACCCTTCCCCTAATAATGTTTTCTTGTCGGTTAATTCCTTGATCTCCTCAGGCGCCAGAACTCTTGCTCCCTGGTTTCGTCCAGGCGTCAATAAATGAGAAGTCTTCGGCGTTTTAGCCAGTTGCACCCTTCGCCTGCTCTGCGAAATCAACCCAAGATCCAGTTGATCCGTGGCAGACACGTCCTGACTGCCAAACGCCCAGGCCAACACCTGATCAGAATCAAGCTCAATCATTTCCTGGGGTTTTAATGAACGCTTCCCTAAATGACTCATTGAAGATGAGCGGGACTCAGGCGAATGACTCTCAGACTGGAAGCCTGACTCAACAGGAGGTGTTAAATGACTCTTCACACGATCAGCGGGAGAAACCGTTACCCCTCGGCCACTCGATGCTGCCATTGAACTGTGCCCACTGGATGATCGACTGCCAGAGTTCACTTTTTCAGGTGAATGGAATTTATCTTCAGACAGAGGGCAACGACTGAGCGCAGAATCTAACGATCGATTCTCCTGAAGTGATCCGTGTAACTGCCCTGCAAACGGCTGCATTGCTGTTCCTCCATGAATAATCGCTGTATTAAAGCAGAGTTTTCCAGGGTTAGTGGTAACAAAAGGGTTAGCCACACTGACAGCCTGAGCCTTTTAAAAGGGCTCACTACAAATTCCATTCATGATGAACTTCAAAGCGCTTAAGCACCAACTGCTATATTAAATTTGATATTTGAATTAATGAGCATTCATCAATGGTGCATCTGTCAGGCTTTTCTCTCCTCTTTGTTGCCATCATTTCTTATAAACTGGGCCGATGGATCACCTCTCGTGTTTACTTCCTTCATCACTACCATATTCCCTCACCAGTTACAGGGGGTCTTCTTTTCAGTGTTCTGTTCGCTCTGCTTGACGTTTTCTTTGGCTTTAATGTGGAGTGGAATTTTGGCCTCAGGGATGACCTGCTCCTGATCTTCTTCTGCACCGTTGGCCTGAATGCTCGCTTCAGGCTGCTGGTTTCCGGGGGAAAAACACTGGTTGTACTGTTTTTTGTCATCTTTGGCTTCCTCATTCTGCAGAACACAGTGGGTATACTGACTGCCATTGGCATTGGTGATCAGCCCATTCATGGACTTTTGGCGGGCACTATTTCAATGGCTGGAGGCCATGGCACAGCCATCAGCTGGGGCACTTTCCTGGAAGCAGAAGGCTATCACCAAGCCACGGAGTTTGGTTTGATGGCTGCAACAATGGGGCTGATCATGGGAGGACTTCTGGGAGGACCGGTCGCTCATGCCCTGATTAAAAAGAATAATCTTTGCCCTTCGCAGGCTGACACCAAAGGCTTTACCATTCTGGAAAGTGTTGAAACACGTCAAATAAAGCTCTGTATGCAGCAGATTTTGAACGTCATTCTCTTGATCAGTGTCTGCATCGTTCTGGGAAAGTGGTTGAACAGTTACCTCAGGGCAGAGGGAATCGTGATGCCCACTTATCTTCCCGTTCTATTGATTGCTATTACTTTCATTAACCTGTCAGACCTGATGAACTATCCCTTCAACGAGCAGTTTATCAATCTGTTTGGCGATATCTGCCTGGAAATGTTCATCACCATCAGTCTGATGTCACTGAATCTCATACAGCTGGCCCACAGTGCTATGCCTGCCTTTATCATCGTGATGGTTCAGTCTCTGGTTATATGCACGTTTGCCTACTGGATTATGTTTCGGGCTGCGGGCAAAGACTATGATGCCAGTCTGATTTCTGCCGGGTTCATAGGTCTGGGCTTAGGCGCAACCCCTGTTGGGTTAGCCAACGTCAGTGCACTGGCTCATCGCTTTGGACCTTCGCCAAAGGCTTATTTGATCGTCCCTCTGCTGGGCTCTGTTTTTACCGACACCTTGAATGCTGTCATATTACAGGGCTTTCTCAGCCTTTCCATTTTTCACTGACCCCAGCTTCCAGAGCCTACCTGGCAAGACCCATTGGTAATTCACACGACAGACAACACTCATAATCCTATGGACAATAACCGGATAATTGACCATAGGAACTCAGAAGAACATGACTACGCATACTCCTTCCACCAGGAGAACGGTCTTTTCTGCGGTACTCTCCCTGTCAGTGGTTCTGACAGGTTGTGCCAGCAACAGTGAGCAGGCGAGCTACGATCCTAATAAAACTTATTCTCTGACCGTTCTCCACACCAATGACCACCATGGCCGCTTCTGGCAAAATGAGGATGGCGAATGGGGCATGGCAGCGCGTAAAACCCTGATTGATGACATTCGTGAAGAAGTAGAAAGCCAGGGTGGAGAAGTACTGTTGCTATCGGGTGGTGACATCAATACCGGTGTACCAGAGTCAGATCTTCAGGATGCCGTACCTGACTTTTCAGGCATGAACATGATGGGTTATGACGCTATGGCCGTCGGCAACCATGAGTTCGACAACCCTATTGAAACCCTGCGAATGCAAGAACAACTGGCAGACTTTCCTTTCCTGTCAGCCAACATTTATGAAACAGAATCCGCCGAGCGCCTGTTCAAACCCTATGAAATATTTCAGGTAAACGACCTGAGGGTGGCTATTCTTGGTCTGACAACGGACGACACCACCAAGGTTGCTCTGGCAGATAACATTGAGGGGATTGAGTTTCGCAGCCCGATTCAGGAAGCTGAAAAACTGGTTCCTGAACTCAAGAAAAAAGCAGACATTATCATCGCCTCTACCCACATGGGTCACTACACAAATGCTCAGCATGGCGCCAACGCACCCGGTGATGTGACTCTGGCCAGAGAAGTGGACGATATTGATCTGATCGTTGGAGGTCACTCACAGAATCCATTGTTCAAGCCTGACCAACAGAATGATGCCTGGATCGTACAAGCCTATGAGTGGGGCAAATATGTCGGCCGGGCAGACTTTGAATTCAAAAATGGTGAGCTGGATCTGGTGAGCTATAAGCTCATCCCGGTCAATCATAAAGAAGATAACAAACAGATCGTCCAGGATTCTGAAATGCTGGCACTGCTGGAGCCTTTCCAGACGGCCGGGGCCACAATGATCAATGAAACGATTGGTCAGGTTGACGAACGCCTTGAAGGTGATAGAAATAAAGTTCGCTTTGGCTACACCAATCTCGGCACACTAATGGTCAAAGCACAGCAGGAAAAAGCCGACGCAGACTTCGGCTTGATTAATTCCGGCGGCATCCGTGCCAGCATTGCTGCCGGAGAAATCACTTACAAAGATGTCCTGACTGTACAACCTTTTGGCAACTCACTGGCCTATGTTGAGCTGACCGGAAAGGAAGTGATGGATTACCTCTCAGTAGTCGCCACTATGCCAACCAACAGTGGCGCCTTTGCCCACTTTGCGGGTATTGAAATGACGATTAGAGATAACAACGTCTCCGACGTTCGTATTCAGGGCAAAGCTCTGCAGCTCGCCAAAACCTATCGTATGTCGTTCAATAATTTCTCAGCCGGTGGCGGAGATGGTTACCCCAAACTGGATGATCACCCCTCGTATGTGAACACAGGCTATAAAGACGCAGACGTTCTCAAAGCGTTTATAGAAAACCACAGCCCCATTCGTGCCGATGACTTCAAACCTGCAGGCATCATAAGAATCTGATCTTTGACAGGGAAAAGCCACGCTTTTCCCTTCTACCTCTAGGAGCCTGTCGGACTTACCACTGACCTACTGCGAAAAAGCCGGATTTGGCCATTTTCTATGATTCTTTTCGTTGAATAGCTCGCTATTCGCCTCAAATAATCATAAAAACTGTCTCAAACCG
>NZ_JBPCXO010000088.1:0-1735 GCF_051008435.1 Endozoicomonas sp.
CGGTTTGAGACAGTTTTTATGATTATTTGAGGCGAATAGCGAGCTATTCAACGAAAAGAATCATAGAAAATGGCCAAATCCGGCTTTTTCGCAGTAGGTCAGTGGTAAGTCCGACAGGCTCCTAGAGCCTTGATGAGTGTCTGATTGATTGACGTGAGGAGAAATATAAGCAGTCATAACAGAATCCTTGTCATACGTCTTTTTATTCAGCTTCTTTGCATGGCGAATGATGCCAAAGAATGAAATGGATCAGAAGCAATTTTTTTCTTTCAAGGGAGACTGACCTGTCTATTCCTCAGAAGCATCAAGATACGCCAGATACTCTCTTCTTCTATTTTCAAGCAGGTTCAATAGTATTCGGTATCTCTTTCTCAGTGACTTTGCAGGGATGTTGCTTATGCCAGTGACGAGCAATCTGCTCTCGGGTACATAACCAGACTTTTTCCTTAGACTGCACATAATCCAGAAAACGCATCAATGCAGCAGCTCGGCCCGGCCGCCCAACAAGGCGACAATGCAAACCTACTGACATCATCTTTGGCTGTTCTGCACCTTCTTCATAAAGCACATCAAAGGCATCTTTCAGATAGCTGAAGAACTGCTCTCCGGAATTAAAACCCTGGGCTGTGGCAAAGCGCATATCATTACAGTCCAGTGTATAAGGTACTACCAACTGATCTTTCTCGAATCGTGTATCCCAATAAGGCAGATCATCTGCATAGCTGTCAGCGTGATAGAGAAAATGCCCCTCTTCTGCCACCAGCTGTTCTGTCTGGGGACTGCAACGCCCGGTATACCATCCTGAAGGTCTGCTTCCGGTCATCTCCGTATGGATTTGAATGGCTTTCTGCATATGTTCACGCTCTTCATCGAGGTCGTGAAACTGGTAATCAATCCAGCGGTAGCCATGACTGGCTATCTCCCAATCAGCATCGAGCATAGCCTGAACGGCCTTAGGGTTACGCTGCATGGCCATGGCCACGGCATAAACCGTCACAGGAATGTTTCTCTGGGTGAAGATGCGGTGCAGTCGCCAGAAACCGGCTCTGGCGCCATAATCGTAGATGGATTCCATACTGATGTGTCGCATGCCTTCATAAGACTGCGCACCAATAATTTCAGAAAGAAAAGCTTCTGATGCTTTGTCACCATGGAGCACACAGTTTTCACCGCCTTCCTCATAATTAATCACAAACTGAACCGCAATCCGTGACTGCTCAGGCCATTGAGGGTGAGGCGGGGTATCTCCATACCCTATTAAGTCTCTGGGGTAGTTGTTATCCCTGTGGTCCATGAAAAACTCCGATTTATTCTTTTTATCTTTAGCGATTTTTTTTGGTGAATTACTTTGCTGCAGGGCAAACCCACCCAAACATTTTTCTTCCGCTATAGGTATTGTTCCAGATCAATGTATTGATTGATCCGTAGTATCTATGGCATAAACTCCCAAAGTCTGACTAATTGGTCAACATTTAGTTTATAAGTTCACAATGATTTACAGTATCAATTGTGTCAGACCAAAAAGAAGAAATCCCCTTAATCACCCTTGAATGGGTGACAGAAAATTTCTCGATAATACCAACAACAAATCAGGATATTCGATGGAAAATTTGGCTGATGGCTCTCAACTGGCTGATGGCTCTCAACTGGCTGATGGCTCTCAACTGGCTGATGGCTCTCAACTGGCTGATGGCTCTCAACTGGCTGATGGCTCTCAACTGGCTGATGGCTCTCA
>NZ_JBPCXO010000089.1:0-5795 GCF_051008435.1 Endozoicomonas sp.
CCGGTTTGAGACAGTTTTTATGATTATTTGAGGCGAATAGCGAGCTATTCAACGAAAAGAATCATAAAAAATGGCCAAATCCGGCTTTTTCGCAGTAGGTCAGTGGTAAGTCCGACAGGCTCCTAGTGTGGATGTTGTTTTAGAAACGCCTTCAGAGACTTTAAATGCAGTGACGAATCTTCCTTCACTGGCTTCTGAAACCTCAATTCTGTAGGTTCCTGAAGTAGTAACATTCAGTTGAAAAGGCGTTTTTGTTCCATTCTGGGGAAACGGTTCGGGAAGATTGAATCCTGCTTCAAGCCACTGTTTTATAGAAACTTCCAATACCTGGACAGGAAGATCATTCAAGTTCACTGCTTTTGGTCGGCTATAAGAGGCTGAATACTGGGCCGCATCCTGCCATTGCCCTGCTTCGCTGTAAATAGACACAAGGAGAGGGACTATCGGAAGAAACCGATACTGCATTTGAATACTCGCTCAAGAAATTTTATTTGTGATGACACTTTATTTAGCAGTGCTTGATCGATATGCAAGGATATTATTTTCAATTTATATTCATAAATTCGTATGGCTTGCTGTATTGAATAAGTATGAAGATTAAAGCAGTAGAGTTGATCTAAATAAACAGTAAGAAATATGCTTGATGCCCAGGCAGGACAGCGGTTTTTTAAGCCAGAAAACACTGTTTTTACTTAAGAATGAGAAATGATGATATTTAGAATATTATTGGTAAGTTATTCTAAATATGAATATTTGTTAAAAATAATTTTCGCTCGTTATTTTCTGCATAAGCTATTTTACCAAAGTCCTCCATTTTCTTTCTGAATATCAAATAGAGCTGTGCCGTGAAACAATCTTCTGAAGGAAAGCAGATGCCTGTTTTACTGTACATGGCTATGCTGGCTTGTTGCATCGCAAATTTTGATATTCTGAGAAATCTTAAAGATGCGCTATTGGTCACCCGGCTGGGTGCTGAAGTGATTCCGTTTATAAAGTTCTGGGCGGTGTTTCCGTCGGCATTTGTTTTTCTGGGTATATACAGTTTTTTGGCAAACCGTGTTTCCAAACGGTGGCTGTTCATTTTGGTACTGTTGCCTTTTTTGATCTGGATGCCGGTTTTTTCGCATTTTTTATACCCTAGGCTGGATCAGCTGTCACCCAACTCCTTTTTACAGCCCGTACTCAATCTTTTACCCCATCATCTGCAGTTTGTTTCTGGTTTATTCCATTACTGGCCATTAACGGTATTTTATATCGTGGCAGAGCTTTGGGGAGCGGCAGTGATTTGCGTACTCTTCTGGACAACAGTAAACGATGCATCATGTTCTGGCAGCGCTGCTTATCAATACCCACGGCTGATTATGGTAGGTAACATGGCCTCTTTGTTTTCGGGGCCTTTGGTACTGTTCTGTGTTAACAAACATCAGGCGTTGGGAGAGAGCGGCTGGCAGTTGAGCCTGGAAACCCTGTCGTGGATTTTTACAGTATTAGGTGTCGTCTTTCTGATGTTGTTTGAAGTGGCAAGGTGGACTCAGAAAGACAGTTCCAGTGCTGATCAGCCAAAAGAAAGTGACTCAGCCACATCGCTGCCAGCCATCGAAAGCCTCAGTTACTTGCTCAGATCGCCACATATCGTGTGTATTGCGCTCATTATGCTGTGTTATTGCATCACTATTAACTTGTCCGAGGTGATCTGGAAGAGCCAGTTGGCTCAGTTTGTTTCCTCACAGGCAGAGTTCTCCATACTGTTAGGAAAAATGACTTTTCTCTATGGAGTGGGCACTTTGATTATGGGATTGATCGCACCTTATCTGTTAAGGCGAAGCTGGTACGCTGCAGCTCTGGCAACGCCTGCTGTCATGGCGGCCACAATATTACCCTTTTTGTTGTTTACTCTGTGGGTCGGGTTTCAGGGTGAGTTGAACACCTCTGATGGCACCCTTTTAGGATGGGTCGTTGGTACAGGAATGTTGTCATTGGTCCTTTGTAAGTCAGCAAAATATACCTGGTTTGATCAAACCAAAGAAATTTCTTTTATCCCGCTGAGTGACGAAGAAAAGTACAAGGGAAAAGCCGCCATTGAGTTGGTAGTCAGTCGGGCAGGAAAATCGGGCAGTGCTTTGTTTTTGCAGAGTGTGATTGTGTTTTCAGGGTCCATTTCGATGGCGATACCCATGGTGGCATTGATTCTGGTGATCATATTGGGAGTCTGGTTTTTTGCTCTCCACAGACTCAATCTTCGATACATGTTGGTAGCCTCTCGTTAGTTTGACTGGGTCATTGTTTTCAGGACTATTCATCCATCCCTTGATCTGGAGAGTTGAGCATTCCGTGGCCCTGTGGTCATATAGGCCGGTTATCCGCAGAAAGTGGGCTGACGGGAAATCAGGCTATGGTGAAATCAGAAAATTACGATGTACTGGTGGTCGGCGCAGGAATGGTCGGTGCCGCAATTGCTTGTGCTCTGGGTCTTAAAGGTATTCGGGTTGCGGTTTTTGATCGTGCTTTACCGTCAGCGTTTGAACCGGATCAGCTACCGGATTTAAGGGTGTCGGCACTGAGTTATGCCTCGGAGCAGATTTTGAAAAATCTGGGGGCCTGGCCATACATGGAAGCCATGAGAATGTGCCCCTACCGACGCATGGCCGTCTGGGAAAAGCTGCACTTTCCGCCCGGCAGAGAATTGGATAAACGTCCTAATCAAACAATATTCAACGCTGCGGATATCCAACATGACCAGCTGGGATTTATCGTTGAAAACCGTGTCACTCAGCTAGGGCTTTTAAAAAAGCTTGAAGAGATTGAGTCCGTATCTGTGGTGGCACCTGCAACCATTGAAAGCATGAATTTCAAGTCTGAAAAGCCTGAGCTCACACTGGATGATGGACGAAAGTTTACCGCTGATCTGCTCATTGGTGCTGACGGTGCACAGTCCAGAGTCAGAAATCAGGCCAATATTCGTCTGGACACCCGTGAGTATGAGCAACAGTGTCTGGTTGCCACTGTTGAGATTGAAGGGGGCTTGCAGGACATTACCTGGCAGGCATTCACCGCGACGGGTCCCGAAGCCTTTCTGCCTCTGCCGGATATCGATGGCAAAAGCTATGCGTCTATTGTCTGGTACAACCTGCCCGAAAATGTTCAGAAGCTGATGAAACTCTCGGACTGCGAATTTCTGGAAACGCTATCAACAACGTTTCCTAAAGAGCTACCGTCACTGGTTAAGTTGCATGAGAGAGGCTTTTTTCCTCTGGCACGCCGACATGCCATGAACTATTTCGCCAATGGTGTGGTGCTGGCAGGCGATTCTGCACACACTATTAACCCTTTGGCGGGTCAGGGGGTCAACCTGGGCTTTCAGGATGTCGCCTGGTTGTCAGAAATACTGATCGACGCTTTTCAAGCAGGAGAAGTATTGGGTAGCGATGACGTACTCTCGCGATATGAAAATACCCGTCGTAGAGACAATCAGTTGATGATGAGCACGATGGACGCTTTCTATCATGCTTTCAGTAACGACAGTGCTCCTCTTAAGGTGCTGAGAAATGTTGCTTTGGGCATAGCCGGTCAATCAACGCCTGCCGTTAAAGAAGTCATGAAATACGCTATGGGTATTTCTGGCCGACAAGCCGAATTAGCCAAGAGCCACTGATTTTTCCAACAGGCCACAGAGCTTCTACCTCTGTGGCGTCTCTCCTTTCAGCCTCTCTGCTGCTTTTTTGTTACAGACTCCGTTATGACTGATTGAATCCTGTTGTGGAAAATAGGCGGCGACTTCGGCGTTAGTTCGAAGCAACACTGAATTCAATCCCTCATTGGATAGCACTGGAGTCATCCATGAATAAAGTATTTACAGCTGCAGCGGTTATGACCGTTGCTGTTATGTCCTCTTCTGCCATGGCGGGTGACTGGTTTGTTGGTGTGGAAGCTGGCAAGAGTAAAGATGCTATAGAAGGCAAATATGTTGATGAGAGTATCTCTGACTTTTCGTCTGAAAGTAGCGTAATTTCTGAAAAGCTCTCAAGCAAAGCCAAGACCGGCAGTTATGGTATCCGTGTTGGTAAATACCTTGACGATAATGTCCGTGTTTACGGCACAGCTTCAAAAAGCAGCTTTAAAGACTCAGCTGTGAAGCAATTTAATAAAGAAGTGCCCGGCAAGTATGAAATTGATAGTCAGCAAAGCCTGATGATGTCCATGGACTATGTCTTCATGAAAGATTCTATGGTTCGTCCATTCGTAGGCGGCTCTCTGGGTGTCAATCGCATTGAAGCGTTTGGCAAGAAAGATACCTCTGTGGCCTACGGTGCTCAAGCTGGCGTTCTGTTTATTGCGGGGCCCGTTGATTTTGAATTGGGTATGAAATATATCCGCAAAAACAACCGTATCAAGATGTCTCATGGCGTTGAAAACGCCTCGTTTGAGCTGAAAGATTCCAAGCAGGCTTATCTGTCAGCGGCCTATCGCTTCTAAGCGATCTGTTTTCAAGTTTGGACTTTTAAGGACTAAGGTCTGTTAATGAGTTACAGCCTCATTAACTGTCTGACAACTTGTTGTGTGTCTTGTTGTCAGTGATCGGGAAGCACGGATGTCGTTTCACCGATCTAGATAGATGAAAGGTGAGGCCTATCACTTTGATTCTGTCACCTGTGTGTGTGTAAGTTTTTGCCCGATCCTTTGATCGGGCTTTTTTACACCTGTCAAAAAGTCTCGGAGGTGTTAAGTGTGAGCAGTCATTTCCAGGTACCGTCCGCTTGGCAAATATAGGGACCAATTTTTGTGCCAGTAGGATAACTTTTGCCATTGTATAAACAGTCGGCACTGGCACTGGCAATAAAAAAGGACAGTAATAAAGCAACAAATGAAGTCTTATTCATTTTTTCCTCCTTGATTAGATTGAAATGGGAATAATGTCGAACTTCATCCCGGGCTCGGCAACGGTCATATTGGCCAGCTCGTAGGATTGTCGAACTCTGTCAGGGAATAAGTTATCCGCATTTTCTGAGGTCAGTTGTATTCTATGACCCTCTTCGGGTGAGCAGGGGAAAGTATTCCGGACATAGACTTGTATCATGGCCCCATTGCCAGGATTTCTCAGGACGACATTTCGCCCGATGTATTCGCTGCCATTGCAGGCTGCGGCAAAGCCACTCTGAATTCTGGTACTTTCAGGAAAGCTAACGCGCACCGGCAGTGAATCATTTGGGAAAATATAGGGGTCGTTCATATGAGCCAGTTTGCGAAGCTCTGAGGACACCTTGTGGTCTTTCCCGTTTTTCTTTAATCCATCAATCACATTCAGAGACGCTGTGTTATAAAACGAGTGGTATTTGCGACTCATGGGGCCTTCCATATTTTTAAGCAGTGAGCGCAGCTCGATGGAAAAGTCTGACATGGGGTGTTCTTGTCGGATGGAATTGATGAGCTCTGAATCCAGTTTATGAAAAGCGTAGTACTCCTTCAGTATGGTGGTGGTTAACCGTCTTGATTTCTCTTCTGCAAAAAGCGTTTCTAAAATAGAATCAATAGACGTTTTGTTGGTCTCATTCAGTTTTATTTTTACGCTTTTTCCTTCTCCCAGCATAACTTCAAGTTGCGCCGCTCCCTGGGTTTTTATAAAAACAAAATAAAAGCCAGTAATAATGAATAGCAGTGTCAGGCTCAATATACCCTTAAGTCCCGCTTAACTTTGAGGTAATGAGCGAGCAGGCTGTACTTTTGGTAAGAGAGTACAGTTTTCATACACTTTGCAGTCTAATCTACAGCATCAGCTTGTGTTCATAATTGTTCCGCTT
>NZ_JBPCXO010000090.1:0-4752 GCF_051008435.1 Endozoicomonas sp.
GGCGCTCCTATAGAAGTCATCAAACAGTACGTTCAGCAGCAGAGAACACCGCATTAGTCGGCTATCGCCGACGAGCTTACATCCCCGCACTCAAAGTACGGGGTTTTACGCTCAACCGATAAACAGAGATAAAGGGCCGGGAATGAGTATGACAACAGAGATTGAGACAACATAGAGAAACCAGACTTCAATACTCATTTTTTACCCTTGTGATGATGACTTTATGCTATTAGACACTTCTTTAGTTGAACGGCCACTGTACCATCCTGAACAGAATCAGGAATCACTGGAACACGCTCATGGGACATTTCTCATTCTCCATAAGCCATACCGCGATCTAAAGGGCATTTTTAGTCTGATCGTCAGGGTTTGACAGTACCGACGATCAATGGTCCTTTAATGGCCAGCAAAAAAGAAAAGAAGAATATGAAGCCGTTACGAATGACGACAGCGGGTGCCAGCAGCGCTGGCATAAAAGCAGAAAACCAGGACGCCTGGGTGGCCGAAGTGCCCGACAACACCAGCGTTATGAACTATAAAGGCGCTGTTCTGGCTTTGGCCGATGGCGTCAGCGCCTGTACGGAAGCCCGCCGAGCCAGTCATACCAGTATTTCCAGCTTTACTTCTGATTATTACAGCACCCCTGATTCCTGGACCGCTCGACACTCTGCCGCCAAAATTCTCAGCGCACTGAACCGTTGGCTTTACCAGCAGGGTCATACTGACCCCATGGATCAGGGCAGCTGGTGCACCACCTTTACCGCCATGATTCTAAAATCAGCTACCTTGCACCTGGTGCATACCGGGGACTCCAGAGCCTGGCGAATAAGAAATAATGAGCTGGAATGCCTGACCCGGGATCATACCGCAACCATGGGTGGACGACAGTATCTGGGCCGGGCACTGGGCATGGTGCCGGACGTAGAGGTGGATTACAAATCAGAAGTGCTGGATGCCGGAGACATACTGCTACTGACTACCGACGGTATTCATGATTTTCTTTCACAAGACACCATCAAAGAATCTTTCTCCCAGCAGAAATCTTTGGATGAAGTGGCACAGCAACTGGTTGACCTGGCATTAAAGAACGGCAGCAATGATAACCTGACCTGTGTTATTGGCCGCGTTGAAGAAGTCCCTGCTGGCGACCCTTCCGAAAACCTGCAAAGACTTTCTGAGCTGAGATTACCCCCTGACCTTTACCCCGGTCAGATACTCGACGGTTATCGTATTCTAGAAGAACTTCATGCCAGCAAACGCAGTCAGCTTTATCTGGCAGAAGACACCTTGTCGGAGACAGCCACTGCCAATCATGTGGTCATTAAAACCCCTTCCATTAATTATGAAGACGACCCCGATTACCTTGAAGGTTTCATCCGGGAAGAATGGATTGGCCGCAGGGTAAAACACCCTTCCGTGATGGAAGTAAGAGCGCCCAGATCAGGCCGGCAATTTCTTTACCATACCTGTGAATACATAAAGGGCCAGACCCTGCGCAGCTGGATGCAGGAGAACCCCAAACCGTCATTAACAGAAGTCAGAGATATTGTTGCCCAGATCATCACGGCGATACGAGGACTGCACAGACTTCAAATTCTTCATCAGGACCTGAAACCGGAAAACCTGATGTTTGATCTGGAAGGTCGTCTGAAACTGATTGATTTTGGCTCAGCACGGGTCGCTGGTGATTCTGAAAACAGGCAAAGTCATCAAACTGATCTGCCGCAAGGCACCAAAAACTATACGGCACCGGAATACTTTCTGGATGGCACGATCAATGAAAGAGTCGACGAAAGAGCCGACCAGTTTGCCATTGGGGTGATTGCTTATGAATTGTTGACTGGTGAACTGCCCTACCCTGAACATTCAGGCAGCAGCATCAGGGTTCGGCATTATCAACACATGCAATACCGCCAGGCCAACCAGACTGATTCATCGATTCCTGCATGGATTGATTCTGCCCTGGCAAAAGCAGTGGCTGCTGACCCGGCTAAACGTTACCCGACCCTGTCGGAATTTTTGCAGGACCTGAAGCAACCCAACAGCTCATTCCAGAGTCGCAGCTTTCAACCTTTGATACAACGAAATCCGGTGCTGACCTGGCAGTTGATTGCGCTGTTACTGTTGATTGCCAATCTGGTTCAGTATTTGAGCAGCTGAAGCAGAATGGAGCACAGGTATATACCCATTGGATTTCAAGTTGCTACTAGGCGGCAAGAGAGTGAATCCCCGTGAGCCTACGAGGAGTAGGTGATCGGGGTGAGCGAACGCTGGCAACGACGTAGCAACTTGAAAGGCGATGGGTATAACACCCAGAAAGACTACTCTGACGCTACTACTGATCAAGCTTTGGCAGTACTCTGACACCTACCTTTTCTGGAACGATACAGGTACCATGTCGCTCAATGTAAAAGTTGGAACCGTTTCAAAAAAGCAGGATGCGAATTGAGCTCAGGGACATAAGCTCGGTGGCTAAAAAGTACAGCCAAAGTCTGAGGGCGGTAGCGTGCCTGCATACAACGCAACACGGACTCTTCAATCAATTTGTACGAAAGTTATGTAAATTGAGTTCGTATATGTAGATTTCTTCACAGCTCCCCATCTAATTGATTTTAAAGATTAATATTCTAAAAAAGTAAGCATGGTAATATTAAGCGAAAAATATACAAATCATGAAATGCGACAGGTCAAATAATGCTTATAAAAGTCGGATCAGGCCTACAGACACTGGTATTCATGGGGTCTGCTGAAAGTCATGTTTCCCAGAGATAGTATGTTATGCGACATTGAGTCGTATAAGTAAGCTGTTAGCCTTAAGGAAGAGGAATCCAGTGAAGCCAATAAACTTCCCGACACTATGTAGTGGACTATTGCTTATAAGCGCTATTGTTCTTTTTCGGGATCAATTTCTATTTTCAAAAACTGTTCCCAATTCCTTTTGGACGGAATACTTTCCTCTACCCTTTGGTGCGGGATGGTTTATTACAACTATTGTCTTAGTTCCTGCCGCCTGGTCATCTACAAAGATAAAAACGGTTATGATTAGATGTTTAAGTGTATTGTTAACATCAAATATCGTTGCCATACCAATTTCCATCTATTGCTCAAGTAATGTATTTTCTCTAAATAATTTGTTTAATCAGTTTCTGTGGGGAGGGCTTATATGTTTACCTCCAGCCATAGTTCATATTTTATTCAGGTACATATATTTACAATTTGAGAGAAAAGGCTAACAAGCGCCTGCAGTCGGCCAGCCAAACCTGTCACTCGTTTTGCCAAAAAACCGGCAAAACAAGCGCCAGCTTTGTCTGCCGCTGAGGCGGGCGTTACACGTAATCGAGAAGTATGAATACAGAAATCAAGAAGTGGGAAGATATCTGTGAAGATTTTACAGAAGGTCTTCTATTAGGAAATGGTTCTAGCATCTCATTTCACTCTGAGTTTGCTTATAAATCATTGAAACAGCATGCTGTTGATGCTGGGCTGATCAAAGGCGATGTAGAGAAAATATTCAAGTCGTTCCACACAGAAGACTTTGAATTGGTTCTTAGAATTGTATGGCATGCATATCATGTTAATGAAGCTTTAGGAATTGAAGACAAACAAACGCAAACAGCATATGAAGCTATTCGTAACTCGTTAATAAATGCAGTTCGTGATATTCATTGCTTACACTCAGATGTGACTGACAAATTTGATGCCGCATACAAATTTGCAAAGAGATTTAGTACAATATGTTCCTTGAATTATGATCTGACGCTTTACTGGGTTTGCATGTATGGAAATTATATTAAAGATGGCCATATATTCAAAGATTGCTTCCTACCCCGGTGTTTTGATGATGATTGGGAAAGATTCAGAGAGCCATACGGAGCACAAAAAGAATGTAGCTTATTCTTTTATCCTCATGGCAACCTAGTTTTTGCAAGGGATAAGATTGAGAATGAGAGAAAAATACAAGCTTCAGATAGCGAACTTTTAAACTCTATTCTCAAAAAATGGGAAAATGGTAGCTATGTACCTTTATTTGTAAGTGAAGGTACTTCTGATCAAAAAGTTAAGTCCATTCAGTCAAGCTATTACCTAAATACCGTCTACAGAGAAGTTCTTCCAAGTCTTGGAAAATCGGTAGTTATTTATGGCTGGGGATTTGGTGAGCACGACCTTCATATCATGAATCGGATTTGTAAGGGCGGCACGTTAAATTTCGCAGTTTCCGTTTTTCCTGATGGTAAAGAAGAAGCATATTGCAACAAAGTTTCTCAAATCATTAAAGATGCTTCAGGTAGCAACCGCAAAAAGGTTGATATAACATTTTTCTGCAGTAAAACCAGCAAAGAGTGCTGGAGTTAATTAGTGCCTGAACGGAAAGTACCTTTCGCCTTGGTATCAAAGGCTTGAAGGGGCTATATAACCATCGAAGTTTCATAATATTTATTCGTTCTATGTAGAGCTTTCAAGGGGTAGAAAATTTTCAAAAGAAAATACGTGCTGATTCTCCTAAAACTTCGCAGTCAACTTTTTGCTTTCATGCTTAGAAAGAGTAAGGCTTGGACAGTTTTCGTTCTGACACTAATTACGTGTAACAAGTCCATCCAGCCGACCGCCTCCGGCGTCGGCTGATGGAGGCGTGTGTGCCGAGCATGGCACTTAACTAGAGAGGTGAAAGTCCTCTTACCAGGTATTCGCAGAGCCGAAGGTTAGCGAAAGGGCAAGGGCGTTGTCGTGAGGCAGGGTCTGAAGGAAGCCCAA
>NZ_JBPCXO010000091.1:0-6493 GCF_051008435.1 Endozoicomonas sp.
GGTACCAAAGAGTTTTGCTGTCGAAGTGGTTACAGGACAGAAGGCGTGTTACCTGATCATGGCTGTATGCGCCGCCCAGCAAAGATGACAGCTGTGTGGCTGTCGTTTTGCCGAATGAGGACAGCAGGTAATCGCTATACAGCTCAAACAGCTCTGTGTTCATGCTCTAAAGCATGGCAGATTTTGCTGAGTGCGTAACATGAGTATACAGATTGCCATGACACTCCCTGTTATCGCTATCAGGACAGCCCCCCCGACAGCCGCCGTCGCCGTCGCAACAATCCAGGTACGGGGACTACCTCCTTCAAAGCCTGGACTTTCCAGGGGCGCTATTACAGGAGTGGTATTAACAAGCACCGATGCGGTATAAGCAAGCGTAAAAGTACCAGAAACACTGTTACTTTCTCCTTCAGAGCCGATACTTTCCAGGGACGTTGTGACAGGGGTGACTTTAAAAAGTGTCGTGGTGGCAGGGGCTGGTATCAAGGTGTCAGAAACGCTGCCATTTTCCCCTTCAGCCCCTGAACCGTCCAGAGGCGTAGCAGTCGTGGTTGTTAAAAACACCGTGGCAGCAGGTTCAGGCATCAAGGGACCACCGCCAGAAGTGCTGGACGTATTTCTGGATATAACCAGAGAATTACTAAGTGGCTGGCCATAACAAGCATCATTGACTGTTACTGTCAGATGATAGCTCTCCTGGTCAAGATGAGTAAAAGTGAAGTTATACGTCTGAGAGCCCTCATTTGCGCCAACTATGCAATCCGGGTCACAGTCGTCTGTTGGCGGGCTGATGTTTAGCTGATATTGGTCAGAGAGGTTTTCCTGCGCCCCCTTCTGCCAGAATAAAGTAAAATGATGACCACTGAACGTTGAATCCGTGTTAATGATCACAGGAGTCAGCTCCTGACTGTTCCACCGGTTTAACGTAAAGCTTGTTATTTCTTCGCTCCGTAGTCCAATATTAGCGCACTCTATGATCGAACCATTGTTCACACCCTTTGCATTAGCGTTAAAATAAAGCTCGGAAACGGTACATTGGTCGTCTTCGCCAGGATCCAGGTTGTGAGCAGTAAAGCCGCCGCACGAAAATTCGCCGACTTCGCAACGCGTCAACCCAGACTGAAGTAGAACGATTTCATCATTTTTCAGATCACAAATACCTTCCTCAAGGCTCCATAATGTAGCTCCCTTTGGCACACCCACATCGCAAGTCAGCTTTATACGATCAGTGTCGCATATTTTTTGTGGACAAGGCATTATGGACTCCCTGTCACTGTTGGTGAGATTGCAGGTCAGTGACGGTACATCATCTGAAGCAGCCAAGGTAAAGACAAACAGAAGAGAAAAACAAAAGCCTGAGGATAGCCAGATGACCCGTTTCATTCAATCGACTCAATTACACATGACCGTATTAGCCTGCAGTCTAGGAGACTGTCGGACTTAAGACAAAAATCAGGCATAATTATCAGCATCCACTATTCAGGACAACGACCTCTGACAAATGAACAAATGGACTTTCAGAACCATTGACCGCAGTACTCCCGACATGTTTCCAGCCAGTGTTGATGACTACTTGCCGGAACGTCATCTTGCTCGCTTTGTTGTAGAGATTGTTGAGCAACTTGATCTTGACCCATTTATCAAGGCTTATAGCGGGAGAGGCTCTAAGGCCTGGCATCCATCTCTCATGATTTCGTTGTTGTTTTATGGCTATGCGACTGGCGTCTTTTCCAGTCGGAAACTGGAGAAGGCTACTCACGACTCTATTGCTGTTCGTTACATCTGCGCCAATGAGCACCCAGATCACGATAGCATCAATACCTTCCGCAAGCGTTTTCGCAAAGAGATTAGCGATCTGTTCACCCAGATTCTAATGATTGCCAAAAAAGCCCAGTGGCTGAAAATGGGAACCATTAGCCTGGATGGAACCAAGATGAAAGCCAATGCCAGTAAGCATAAGGCACTCAGCTATGAATATGCCTGTAAGTTAGAAAAACAGCTCAAGGCTGAAGTGGATGAACTCCTGAAAATGGCAGAGAAGGCTGATGCAGAAGACCAGCCTGAAGAACTCTCTATTCCGGAAGAACTCGAACGTCGCGAAGATCGTCTTGCTGTCATTGCCGAGGCAAAGGCTGAAATAGAGCGACGTGCCGAGGAGCGTTACCAGCAAGAACTGGAAGAATACGAAGAGAAAGTGGCTCGCCGGGAGGCCATCAGAGAATCGGGTAAAAAGCCCAGAGGCAAAGAACCCAAAGCGCCTGAATCGGGCCCAAAAGACAAAGAACAGGTCAACCTATCAGACCCTGATTCTCGCATTATGCCGACCTCAGGAGGTGGCTTCGAGCAAGCCTATAATGTGCAGGCTGCCGTTGATGTTGATAGTGGGCTGATTGTAGAAAAACACATTACTCAGGCAACAAACGACAAGCAACAAATAGAGCCAGCCCTTGAAGAACTGGCTACCCGTGAAGACGAGCTTGGCAAGGCAGAAGCGCTTCTGGCAGATACAGGTTATTTCAGCGAAAATAATGTGTCTGCTGTGGATAACTACGGCGCTACTCCCTACATCGCAGAAAAGCGAGATGCCCACAACAAGCCGTTAATGGAGCGCTTCAAAGCTGATGATCCCATGCCGAAAGGCGACGATGTGACGGCATTAGACTTGATGCGATGGCGGCTACAAACAAAGGAAGGGCGAGCTGTTTATGCTTTACGAAAAAGCACGATTGAGCCGACCTTCGGAATACAGAAAGAAATTATGGGGTATCGCCAGTTTCTGGTTCGTGGCTTTGCAGCGGTGAGTGCCGAATGGGATTTGCTGTGTACAGGCTTCAATTTGAAGAAGATGTCTGCCATGGCGATGTCAGACATCAAAAATTGGTTAACTCTGGTGCAGGTTCTAGCCACCTACAGAGTCTTTTGGACGCTGTTTTACCATTTATGGGAAAAAATGGTGAAGGTGAGAACAGTTTGTATAGAAGCTTGAATGGACAGGAGAGCCATCAGGTAAACTTTCTCACTGAAATTGTCTTAAGTCCGACAGGCTCCTAGGTCAGCACTCCCAAACCACCCCGCAAGCCCTACAACCATCAAGACCTCAGGACACCTCCTAATGGTCTTAGCCCGCGCACTCTTCCCCCAGAGGCGCGGGTTTCTTTTTGTGCCCATAAAAACATCCATAGGCAGAGACGTTACCTGCTTTTAGAGCTGATCATATTGCTCCGCCATTAACATCACTGACAGAACAACGCCTTTGGGTAAAACACTGAGGTTATACGTGGAGGCTTTGCCTCCACGAAAAATCTAGTCGGAACCGTCATCTGAGAGTTCAGCGAGACAGTTGTCATAAGCAGCGTCTGGAACAATCCATAGCTGGTTATTTTTCAGATCGATAACCACACGCTTTTGCCGGCTAAAAAAGCCTCGACCTATGTGTTGATCAAAACCGGCAGAAACAGTGAATATGTTATGATAATCATACCCTCCGATCGATGTATCCTGCTTACCTTCTGTCATGGTGTACTGAGCACCATTTTTATAACCATTTTCAAAAAAACGTCCCAAAACTCTCGAGCCTTTGATTTCAATGGCTGATGCGTCTTCAAGCACTTTAATGAAGTTATGATTGATCTGGATATCTTCTGGCTCCAATAATTCCAACTCCAGAATAAAGGTATGTTTTGCCAGCGTCACTTGCGTGCTGGGTAAAGCTTTTTTGACGAGACCCACTCCCTGAATCATTGAATGAACGGAAAAAGACGCTGTATTTTCGTTGAATGATCTCCAGACTTTAAGCCGCTGATGTTCATAATCGATATCCCAGACCAGCCCCACCATATCTCTGGCCCCCAGGATACCAGTTATCCCATAGTTCTTTTTATAACCACCAACACTCTTACTAGCAACGGGGTACGAAGATCGAAGGGGTTTAACGCCACCCAGGCGCATGGTGGTGGGTTGATAAAAAGTTAAAGGTGAAGGCCTTCCCTCGAAGTCCTTCACCTCAACTTCATTGGGTTGTGAGGAAAACAGGTTGATCACTTCACTTTCAGCCACCGTATAATATTCACCGGTATTGATCAGGAAAGTGAATGTTTGGCCCGAAATAGTCAGATCGACACACGGATTGCCTCCACAAAATGCCCGCTCATAGATAGCGTCGTTACTGACTGCAGGTGTAGGAGACACCTCAGGAGAGGTAATCCCCAAAGACTCTGATTCTAAAGCCCATGAAGTTACGCTGGCAGTCAGTAATGCCGAGGCGCAAATAAAGCTCTTTAAGGGTAGATTCAACATAATGTCAGTCCATTTTTATGAAAACTTTTAAACAGGACTGCTAAGGATAGGTCTAAAACTGAGCTTCAATTTCTTATTTTTAGACAGGGCGCTTAGATAGTAAGGAGGCCTTATGTTTTGGACAGGCACAGGTGAAATTTGATTTTTCAAAACACTGCGTTGTTACCCAAACAATAAAGTTCCAGCTCTGCAATACTGATCCATCAAGAGTCTCTGTATAATTGGGATAAGACGTTTTCAAAGTGCATCTAATGACTAAGCCCTTTCACTGTCCATTGTGTCATTCCTCTTCCTCTGCCTATTCCAGCGACAAACGACGAGACTATTTCCAATGCTCTCATTGTTCACTGGTCTTTGCTGATCCTGAAACCTGGCCCAGTGCTAAACAGGAACGTTCCGAGTACGAGCTTCATGAAAATGAGGCTACCGATCCGGGGTATCGAGCATTTCTGTCCAGAATCACCGATCCACTCAAGAAAAAACTCATAACCGATGCCAAAGGACTCGACTTTGGTTGTGGCCCAGGTCCGACACTTTCCTTAATAATGGCCGAAGCAGGCTGGAGTATGGCACTATACGACCCTTTCTTTCACCCGGCTGAAAAGGCGCTGACACAAACTTATGATTTTATTACTGCAACGGAGGTCATCGAACATATTCACCAGCCCGATGTCTGGTTGCCCAAACTCTGGAATATGATAGAACCCGGCGGAACACTGGCATTAATGACCAAACTGGTGATCGATCAGACAGCATTTTCCCGCTGGCATTACAAAAATGACCCTACTCATGTCTGTTTTTACTCGAAAGAAACCTTTCAGTACCTTGCTGAGGACTGGCACGCCTCGCTCAGTTTTGAAGCTCAGGATGTTATTTTTTTGAGCAAGCCAAAGGACTTCTAATAGCGGGACCAGTTGCATATTACCGAGGATATTCTGCTCTGAAAGTGCCTGGCTTTAGATAAAAGCAGTCGTCAAAACAGTTTATTATTTATAGTAATTGTCACCTTAAAGACTACATATTTTAATAATTATTAAACCAAAACAGTAAAAACTCTCTAAATAGGTTTATAATTTATAACTATATGTAACCCTTAGGTATACATTATGAGAAATAAAATAAACCTATTGCTCAAGAACTGGCAACCCGGTCAGGTGGCAAGCTCCCGGTGGCTGGAATCGCAAGGTATCAGCCGGATGCTGGTTCGCAAGTACGTTAACAGTGGCTGGCTAAGCCCTGTTGGACACGGTGCGTATATAAGATGTGGTGATCGGGTGGGCTGGCCTGGTGCCGTTGCAGCCATTCAACAGCAACTCGAAAAAGAAGTTTGGGTGGGTGGACTGAGTGCCCTATCTTTGCATGGGCTGGTGCATTACCTTCCCTTTGGGCAAGAAACCCTGAATCTATATGGTGTTCAGGGTACCCAGCTGCCGAAATGGTTTAGCGACAACGAATGGAATGTCAGGCTATGTTGGCATACCCGACGGCTGTTTAACGAATCTCGATCGACGGATAAAAAAGATCATGGGTTGATTACACTGTCCTATTCCGACCAGAAACTGGTCGTATCTTCAGCCGAAAGAGCCGTACTTGAACTGTTGCAGCAAGTGCCTAATACCCTGTCTTTTGAATATGCTGCAGAAATCGTTCAGGGAGCCACCAGTCTCAGACCCCGTAAACTTCAAAAATTACTGGAACAGTGCAGCAGCGTAAAGGTTAAACGACTTCTACTGTTTATAGGGGAATCTTACCAGCACCAGTGGTATTCAAGACTGGATATCACTGCGATCGATTTGGGCCAGGGTAAACGTCAGGTAGTAAAAGGTGGCAAGCTTGATCATAAATATCAGATCACTGTACCTAACAGTTTTAAACTTCATCAAGGATAGTATTCACTGAACATGCCACAGAAAAACCGATACTTTGAACAGATGCAATTATTGGTTCAAATCATACCCATGGTTGCCCGGGAATCCTGTTTTGCGCTAAAAGGTGGTACTGCCATCAATCTGTTTATCAGAGATCTACCTCGATTATCTGTCGACATTGATCTTGCCTATCTTCCCCTTGACCCTAGGAGCCTGTCGGACTTAAGACTATTTCGGCCTAAATTCCAGAAAGAACGGCCCAATTATTCGATGAATTCGATTAAATAGGTCAACTATTCTCACGAATCCATCGAATAATTCGACTCGTT
>NZ_JBPCXO010000092.1:0-17463 GCF_051008435.1 Endozoicomonas sp.
AGGGCTGCGCTTGCCGATACGTCGTTAAAAAATGACTCAAAATGCTCATTTACTGAATGTAAACTCCGCTTTTTCGTCATTTTTTGCCTTGTCTCGCCTGCGCTCGCTACCTTTTGCGACAACCTCCTTGGAGCGGGATTGCTTATTTTAAAAGAAGTGTAAGTATACCTTTTCTACAGAAAGAATAAGTAGTCTTTTCTATTATTTCAGGATTGGAAAATGCTTAATTACCATTTCTATCGATATGGTATTGCGTGGAAAAGGTGGCAAGATCCGTCATCATGAAAAATAATAACCTTTATCGCTTATGGCTTTTAGAGGCGCAAGCCACCATCCAGTTCCAGCACTCGACCATTGAAATAGTCATTTTCAAAAATAAAGGCGACAGTTTCTGCAATCTCTTCAGGCTTGCCCATACGCCCGGAAGGAATGCCCGCGTTCATTTTTGCACGAGCTTCGGGTTTCATACTCAGCGTCATTTCAGTCTCAATCATACCTGGTGCAATCGCAGCACTCCTGATACCAAAACGAGCCAGTTCCTTGGCCCAGGATACGGTCATGGCGACCACTCCGGCTTTGGCTGCTGAGTAGTTGGTTTGTCCGAAGTTGCCAGAGCGAGAGATGCTGGCAATGTTGAGGATCAAACCTTGAGTGCCTGATTCAATCATGCTGGCAGCCACTTCTCGACCACAGAGAAATACGCCAGTAAGATTAACGTCGATGACTGATTGCCATTTGGCCAGAGAAAGTTTGTCGGTCACTTGTCCGTCTTTGGCTTTTATCAGGAGCCCGTCACGCAGAATGCCAGCATTGTTAATGAGGCCATTGAGAGGCCCCAGCTTTTCTCTGGCAACTTTTACTGAGTTTTCAACTTCCTGTTCGTTAGCGACATTGGTCGGTAGGGCAATAGCTTTGGCTCCCAGCTCAGAGCACTCTTTTACCGCCTGATCCAGGGCTTCGCCTTCAAGATCGATCAGCCCGAGGCTGGCACCTTTTTCTGCCAGGTGAAGTGCCATGGCTTTGCCCAGACCACGGGCTGCGCCGGTGATAAGGATGTTACTTTGTTTGAGATTCATTCTTTTGTTCTTCTACGCCTGAAAATCACCCCATGATTGTAACGGAACCTGAGGAATTCTCCATGAATGGCTTTTTAAAGTAATGCCAAAATAACGGTTAATACTGCATGATAATCTTATTGATAATCAATCTCATTAATATATAATCGCCTCAAAATGCCTGAACAGGCGTCTTAATCATCAACCAAAGCCGGGTTCGGTTTAAGGTTGAAGAATCGTATTCTACATACCGAAAAAAGTGGTATGTTCTACGGTATGCAAATACAAGGGGAAACAGATGGAACCCAAGGTTCAAGCCGCTCACGACGCACGTAACTTACTTTTGAATGAGTACCACGGTATTCTGTCGACTCACTCTGATGACGTGCCCGGGTACCCGTTTGGTTCCGTAATGCCTTACTGCCTGGACAAGCACGGCAACCCTGTCATTCTGATCAGTGACCTGGCCCAGCACACCAAGAACGTTGAAGCTAATCCTAAGGTTTCCCTGATCATCACCCAAAGCGGTGTTGACGATATCCACAAAGCAGGCCGTCTGACCTGGATCGGCGATGCAGAAAAGATTGAAGCCGACAGTGAAGAAGTGAAAGAACTGGAGCAGCGTTACTACGCCTTCTTCCCACCTTCTGCCAACTATCACAAAACCCATGGTTTTGACTTCTACCGTATTCACCTGAAGCGTGCCCGCTTCATCGGTGGTTTTGGTAAGATTTTCTGGGTCAAGAACGAACTGATGACTCGTGAAAACCCATTCTACGGCAGCGTAGAAAATGGCATGGTTAAGCACATGAACGAAGATCATGTCGATGCCATGGTTAAATACTGCAAAGCTGCAGGTATCGAAATTCCAGAAGGCGTTGAGCCAAAGATGGCAGGTATCGATGCCACGGGTATGCACCTGCTGCTGAATGACAAGCTGGTTCGCATTCCTTTCCCAACAGAAGTGGAAGAGCCAATGGCGGTTCGAAAGACTCTGGTTGAGATGGCGAAAGTAGCCTGATACTGGGTACAGAAACAAACAAAAAGCCCCGACTTGTTCGGGGTTTTTTACGTCTTCTGTCGTTAATAAATATGCATCAAAGTTAATATTAGCTTTCTGGTCTAGGATTGATTACCTGCTTTCTTTACTGGGCGATCAGAATGAAAATCCTTGTGACTCTGATGTTGTTATTATCGGGAGCGGTATCGACTCTTCAGGCTCAGGTGCCTGATCTGATTGATCGGAAGCAGGATCTTGTCAATGCTACAGTTCGGCCCTTAGAGATACTGATAGAAGCAGGAACGACACAATCCAGAACTCAGACTGGATCGCAACCAATCTCTCACCCCATTGAGGCAGAGACCACAAGGAAGTCCGGCGCTTTGGTCCGGACCTCGATAAAAGTCACATTGCTGCCAAAGGATCCTGAGCAGCCTCCACCACCAAAGCAGAATCCTGAAGTCACTGAAAAAATCATGACCACACTGGTCAATGAAATGGCGGAGGTTTTAAACAGGCTTGAAACCCTGATCAGGGCAAGAGGGGTTCTACTTCTTCTGGTGTTCGATCTGGATGACACACTTTTTCAGCGCAGTTTTCAGTTCGGGCCAGAAATAGAATCTCTCACACTCTCTCAGCTGAAAGAATTGCAGCAGTTATGGCTCATGCAATTTCATGATTTTCTTAATAACAATCCGGATTCAGTGCGTCTGGTCTACAACACGTCGCGGAATTTCATGTCATTGCCATCAAAAGAGCCAATAGGTCAGGAGCATGAGTCCGTTCAGCTGATAAGAACCGTTGACGGTGTAACCAGAAGAATGATGCAGTTTCTAACTCAGGAGGAATCTTCAAGCCTATCCGCTTCCAAGTGGGTATCCCCATTCCTGATGCACTGATTACCGGAACAGGAAGATACATTCAGACGGCATCTGCATTGTAATATTCTTATTTAAATCAGCTCTGGGTAAACGAGTCTATCGAGCAATGGCTTCTAGAGGATCAGGTCAAAATGAATGAGGCTTCTGGTTATCTCAAGCAACACTTTAACTCAGAGGAATCGTGGTCTACTAAAGCGCTCAGGACGTTAATTAATAGAGAAGGATTTGCCGAGAAAAAAGCGACAGTTCCTATTCCTTCGGCGTTTTATCAGGCAACCATTACCCTGACCCAGGTTTCTGGACTGGAGGCGTTTTTCTATATCCAGAATGTTTCGGTCAACAAAGGAACCTCACTGCGTATCTTATTGAATACGAGTCGTATCATGAATTCGGATAAAACGGTTATAGGCGTCGTTTATGGTGACTCAGTGACTGATTTGAGTATGCTTCGCCCTGATCTGGAAATAAGGGCTACTGTACCCGTTGCAGTCCCGAATCTTGCCAGGCGTAACACTCGTTTTGAAACAATGGGTATTCCCGGTGATAGCGAGCTATTCAGTGCTTTATGGTGGAACTTCAGTGTAGTGCCCAGCAAACGGCCATTCTACAAGAGCAGAAATCAGAGAGTGATGTCTTCGATTCAGTCCAAAAAAGTGATTAAAGCGAATGGCAAGGGTCTGCTGGGATTGTTACAGATGACGTTAGGACAGCTAATGACTCATAAAGAAACAGCGCTTTAAATAAGCGTTTGGTTTTTGGCAGAATGCTATGAGTGTGTATTTGTCCTGTAAAGCCTTCATTTTCCCCCCTTGAAGTTTCTTCATAAAGCACCATATAAGAAGCACCATTGTTTATGGAGGCTTCCATGCGCTTCCCTTTTTGGATTTTTTTACTATTCCCTGCCCTGGAGCTGGTCGTATTGATCAAGGTAGGGGGCTATATAGGTGCTCTTAATACACTGGCCCTGGTGATTCTGGGCATGGTTGCCGGTATGGCAGTCGTTCGCCGTCAAGGCTTTCGTACTATGCTGAAAGCCCGGGAAAAAATGACCCATGGCGAGATGCCGGCGCTGGAAATGCTGGAAGGCTTAATGATTGCCCTGGGTGGGGTATTCCTGATGATTCCGGGCTTTATTACTGACTTTTTCGGAGTAGCTCTGTTAATTCCCCCACTTCGCAAAGTGCTGCTAAGACGAATGATTAAAAGCGGACGCTGGCAGACACAACAGTCCTCAACCACCTTTGAAGGTGATTACTATCGCGAGGACATCGACAGCAACCGGGGCATTAATCAGACTTTTGAGGGTGAATTTAAGCGGAAAGATGAAAAAAAATCTCAGTGACCCCCTTGAAAATGCAAAAGCCACCCTTACTTACTGAATTACCGATAATTGGGTTCGGTCCTGACAATACCGGTCGGGCCATTTTACAAGAGTTGATTGCTGAAATTTCGGCAAAAACAGTTGGAGAGATACATCGATGAAAATCCGTCCGTTGCGTGATCGCGTGATCGTTCGTCGTGAAGAAGAAGAAACCACTTCTGCTGGCGGTATCGTGCTGCCAGGTTCTGCTACTGAAAAGCCAAACCAGGGTGTGGTAGTAGCTATCGGTGATGGCGTATTTCTGGACAACGGTGAAAAGCGTCCTGTCGGCGTAATCGTTGGCGATAAAGTGATCTTTGGTAAGTACGCTGGTTCTGACACCGTAAAGATTGATGGCGAAGAGCTGATCATCGTATCCGAGAGCGAAATCTACGCTGTTCTGGAAGACTGATCCCGGAACCCCGATTTTATAACAACTGTTTTAAATTTCCAAAGGATTACCCATCATGGCAGCAAAACAGGTTAAGTTCGGCGACGAAGCTCGCAAACAAATGCTGGAAGGCGTCAACGTTCTGGCTGACGCTGTTAAAGCGACTCTCGGTCCAAAAGGCCGTAACGTTCTGCTGGAGAAGTCTTTCGGCGCTCCTACCATCACCAAAGATGGTGTTTCCGTAGCCAAAGAAATCGAGCTGTCTGACAAGTTCCAGAACATGGGCGCTCAGCTGGTTAAGGAAGTCGCTTCCCAGGCTAACGATCAGGCAGGTGACGGCACAACTACCGCTACTGTACTGGCTCAGTCCATCCTGAACGAAGGTCTGAAGTACGTTGCTGCTGGCATGAACCCAATGGATCTGAAGCGCGGCATCGACAAAGCAGTGATTGCTGTTGTTGAACAGCTGAAGATCATGTCTACTCCTTGTGAAGATGGCAAGTCTATCGCTCAGGTAGGTACTATCTCCGCTAACTCTGACGAGCTGGTAGGCCAGATCATCGCTGAAGCTATGGAGAAAGTAGGCAAAGAAGGTGTTATCACCGTTGAAGAAGGTTCCGGTCTGGAAAACGAACTGGACGTAGTAGAAGGCATGCAGTTCGACCGTGGCTACCTGTCTCCATACTTCATCAACAACCAGGAAAGCATGTCTGCTGAACTGGAAAGCCCATTCATCCTGCTGGTTGACAAGAAGATCTCTAACATTCGTGATCTGCTTCCGGTACTGGAAAATGTTGCTAAAGCCGGCAAGCCTCTGCTGATCATCGCTGAAGATGTTGAAGGCGAAGCGCTGGCTACTCTGGTTGTGAACAACATGCGCGGCATCGTTAAGGTCGCTGCTGTTAAAGCGCCTGGTTTCGGTGACCGTCGTAAAGCCATGCTGCAGGATATCGCTGTTTTGACTGGCGGTACCGTGATTTCTGAAGAAATCGGTCTGTCTCTGGAAAGCGCTACTCTGGAAGACCTGGGTTCTGCCAAGCGTATTGCTATCACCAAAGAAGACACCACTATCGTTGATGGTGCTGGTAATCAGGCTGACATCGTTGCCCGTGTAGACCAGGTGCGTGCTGAGATCGAAAACTCTACTTCTGACTACGACAAAGAAAAACTGCAGGAACGTGTAGCCAAGCTGGCTGGCGGTGTTGCAGTGGTTAAAGTTGGCGCAGCGACTGAAGTAGAAATGAAAGAGAAGAAAGCTCGCGTTGAAGATGCTCTGCATGCTACTCGCGCAGCCGTTGAAGAAGGTGTGGTTGCCGGTGGTGGTGTTGCCCTGATTCGTGCTCTTTCCAACATCAGTGTTGATGCGATCAATGCTGAGCAGAAAGCCGGTGTTGAACTGATTCTGCGTGCTCTGGAAGGTCCAATCCGTCAGATCGCTTCTAACTCCGGTGACGAAGCTTCTGTTGTGGTAGACAAGGTTAAGTCTGGCGAAGGTACCTTCGGTTACAACGCTGCTACCGGTGAATACGGTGACATGATCGAGATGGGTATCCTGGATCCAGCTAAAGTAACCCGTTCTGCTCTGCAGGCGGCTGCTTCTGTTGCTGGTCTGATGATCACCACTGAAGCAATGGTTGCTGATGAGCCAGCAGACGCTGCTGCTCCTGCTATGCCTGATATGGGCGGCATGGGTGGTATGGGCGGTATGGGCGGCATGATGTAATCATCCCCCTGAAGCTCTGCTTCTCCCAAAAGGCTGTTTCTGTTTCAGAAGCAGCCTTTTTTATGGGTTTTGAAAAACGCTTTTCTCAGCTGTCAGGAGACGGTTGGAGTTGTTCCTTCTGGAATTGAGGCTGAAATGGTCATAAGTCCGACAGACTTTACTATGAAAATGCCGCTATTTCGGGCTCTGTAGTCATTTTCATGGTTCGGATGGTCCGGCATTCCGGTGAGCGGCATTTCCGACTCATGGCTGCTGAGTGTCAATACAAATAGGACGCTTAAAAAGTCTGGGAGACATAAATGGCTGTCAGGCAAATGTAGATAAATCCCAGATAAAGCATATCACGGAGGTATTGGGTTTCTGTGGTTGTGAACTCCTTAATCGGACATCCGCTATTAGTGCAGTGATTGCTCATACCCAGCAACAATCGATCCATTCCACTGTCGATGACAAATTGTTCTGAGAGGTTGGGCTTCAGTGTGCAGGATGTGCTCGAGCAGGAACCTCCGGATGTATCTAAATCAAAGCTAAGCGTCAACAAAGTGCGTTGGCCGTTATCATGTTCTCCGTACTCATGGTTGGCAGGTTGGTAAGTCATGAAGCTGCGAGAGGGTAAGCGGGTATCTACTTCATAGGTTTCTTTCCAGCTCGATTTCACCCGGCTTCTGGCTTTAAGAGGTAGAGCAACCAGCTCGTAGTCTGACCATTTTGTTTTAAGCAGGTCATCCGGGATTTGATCAATATAAGCCGCCCCTTTTTGCGATGTGGTGGTGAATATTTTAATTCTGACTTTGCTGACTGTGCCATTGTTTTTGAACTTATAGGGTATTTTTCCACTCAGTAAGCTTCTGATTTTCTTTGCATGCTTTCCAGATACGATTAATTGTCCCTCAGTTAAATAGCCAGTGCATAGGTGTTTAATGTGACGTTCTTCTCCTGATGTCACGGTTTCTTTGGCCTGCAACGGTGACTTACTTTCAATCAGTTCGACACTGGCAATATGCTCTTCCGGTTCTCCGAAGTGAAATAAAACTTTGTCTGCAGACCAGCTGTGGAGTGCATAAAAAAAGCTGATAAAGAACAAGACAGAAGTCTGAATCAATTTCTTCGGGGCCGTCATAATGCCTCTCCAGCCAGATAAGCTACTTCAAGATAGCCAATCATAAAGTGAGAGGAATAAATTTTTATGTGACGACTCATTTCACAATGATCTCTGCCGATGTTCCAAGTCATGGCTATTAACGGCACTGGAGCTGAATATGAGCGGTGGTATGGAAGTTACAGGAGGAAACAGTCATCTTCAGGTACCTACTGGAAATTCAGGTGGCACTGCTCCTGTGTCTTCGGACGGGAATACACCGACTCATAAAGTCAGTGGCCCTGTTACGCCCGATCCAAAGCTCAGTCAGCTACAGAAAAAACAGACTTCCGATGTGCCTATTACCGACAGAAAAACCGATACCAATCCTCCCTCTACAACACCGGGACTAAAGCCGTCCAAAGAGACATCTTCAGAAAGTCCTGAGAAGACGGAAAAAGAAGAGGAGATTTCCGAAGCAAAGGCAGCCAGGGAGGCCCAAGAGCTCGAAAGCATGTCTGAGGATGAGCTCAAGGCCAAGCAGAAAGAGAAACTGAACGAAGCAGGCAAGATTTCTGACCGTTATGAAGAGTTTTCTCTATTAGGGCGGGCCAAGGGTGCACTGGACAACCCTAAGAATGCACCCAAAGATCTCAAGGTAACAATTGCTTTGCCCGGTAAAGACCCCGTCACACTTATTCCATGGGATGACAAGCTCATGGAGAGGGAAGATTTTCAGGAGTTATTGGATACCGCTAAAAAAGTGTTGGAAGAGCATGAGGCAGCAAACTTTGACGGCTACAAAGCCGATGACGATGTTAATAAACTGTCTGAACTGAAAGGGACTATTAAACAGATCGCTGACAAACTGGGTGATAATAAGTACGAAGAAGGTGAACGGGACCAGGACAATGAGTGGGAAAAACTCTGGAAGGAAGTGCGCCATAAACCCGTGAGGTTGGAGGCCTTTGAAGGGTTGAACCGATCTGATCGGACACGAGTAGTAGCAGAACCACTGCCTGAATCCGCCCAGGAAAAACTGAAGAAAGCCAAGGGCTCTGAACCCAAGCCCAATGAGTCAGAAACCCACCCTGAAAATGTGACTAAGCCGGGGGGCAATGACGACAATGGCAGTGCCTTGAGTCCTGAGCAACAGCAAAAACAGAAACAGAAGTTAAGATCCCAACCTGAAATACCTGCTGTACCCTCTCAAACAGGCAAAACCAAATAGTGTCATCAATAATTGAACTGTCCTGAAAAAGCCTGATTGTCTCTCTCTGCCATGGAGTTGATTGGATCAGTCATCTGGCTGCGTATGGCGTTCATAAAGATGGCACGGGATTTCGAGAATTCTATGACTCCACTGAGTAATCCGGGAATGTCTTCTTCCACAAAACCATGCAACAGTGTCTGACTGTGAAGAGTTTCGCAGGTGTGAATCCTGAAAAACTCCATGTTAATACCGGGCTGGTCAGAGAAAGCCTTCATAAAACCGCCCCACTTGGCTTGAGACTCATTGGCAAAAAAAGCACCAATAGCTTTGCTCACTGACTGCTCCCGAGCATTTTTCAGTGTTTGAATCATGAAGTTTCCCGATGGTTGGCAGGCATTCAGTGTGACCCCCATACTGCTGGCTGTTTCGATAAACAGTTTAGTGTGAGGCGCTGTGCCACGGCAGCCTAACTCATCCTGCAGATTCTCTTCCAGGGAAGCCCTGATTGACTCTGGAAGGTCATCACGGGCTAACAGGGTTTGGGGCCATTTGTAAAAATGACCGGTAAATGACCAGATTGCTCCCATGATGGCTGGAAGCTTATAAATATGAATATACTTTCTAATTTCTTCCGCAGTTAATTCCCTTGCGTACTGTTCAGACAGCTTACAACACAGTTCATAGAGGGATTTCTGATACATAAGTAAGCAATGGCCTTTTAAATATAATTCCTAAGAGATATTTCAAGGTAGCGGATATTAAAAGGATCTCCAATTGCTAAACTGAAAGTCAGTGTCATTAAAGAGTGATCAGGATGAAGAAATTAATCGTAATGGCCGGTTTAGTAGTAGCTGCCGGGTGCGCTCATGTTAATCAGAATGCTTTTCAACAACTGGATGTTGGGATGAGCATTGAAAGGGTGGAAGGTATTCTTGGCAAGCCTGAGAGTTGCTCGAATGAGCTGGGCAATAGGGAATGTATCTGGCGTGACGGGGACCGGGAGGTTCGAGTCAGTTATATCAATAATAAGGCAGTGGTTTTCAGTTCAAATGGGTTGCAGTAAGTAGTCAGGGTTCATTGCAAAGCTCTAATAAAAACATTCAGGGAGGAATATTATGTCAGGGGATCTCAGTGCGGGACGTTCAGGGGCAGGATCACCCGCTTATGTTGCTCCCGGGGGAACTAATGATAAGCAATCCGAAGGCCCTGTGCAGGCTAAGTCAGATATTCAGGGAAAGCTGACCGGGTTAAATGAACAAGCTTATAAAGGTAAGTCCATTCTGGATAGGAAAGCTCGTCCACTGGATGATAAGTCGCAGCCACCTTTAAGAGCCAAAGAAAGTAATCTTCAAGATAAAGCCGAGTCGCTGAGAACAGACTGGGCCGTTAATAAATGTCTGGAAGATGTTCAGGCACTGAAAGCCAATCCTGAATACAAGCCCGCTGACGGAAAAGTGCGAGTTCAGCTTGAATCTGGTCAATAGCTGGATCTTGTTCCGCCTGATCTGGATGCTATTACATCAGCCGGTGAGAATCTTGATGATTTGCTTAATGAGATAGAAGGGGACCTGAAGGGATATATTCAGGGTCACTTGCAAGATCGTTCACTCGTTGATATTAAAAAAGCACTGCAGGAAGTAAAAATAGATTTGCTAAGGGTGGGAAAAGAACTCAGTGAATCCGGAGAAGAGACGGACTGGCAGGAAAAATGGAAAGCCTTGATGTCCAGTCCGGTCACCTTCAAACTGACGACTAGTGATCGCGACGTTCAGTTGGAAAGAGTCCCGGGTCCACCGGAAGATAAAAGGGAAGCCTGAGCTTCCCTTTTATCCATTAATCTTCAGCCTCTTCATCAAAGAGTGGATAAATGCAGCCGGAGTTAATCAAGTCGAGCAGCCACTCTCTGGTTTCTTCGTCTTCGACAGTACACCATTGCTCTGATGCCAGCTGTGAGTTCTGACACAACTCTTGAGCCAAATGTCTGGTACTGGCTGAATGGCATTCATAAGCATCGCCATCGGCAAACAATATCAGGGACTTTTTCTCTTCCTTGAATGCCAGCCTTGAACCTTCATTAAGTACCAGCTCGACGTCATCAGCTTCTTCAATCAGGTGTTCCCAACTCTGCCAGGGCTCTTCAACAGGCTGTTCATGTTTGGGTTGGGTCATCATCTCGCCAAACCATTCTGCCAGCATTGAGCGGTCTTCAATGTGTTCCTTCAGTATGTGCTGCAGTCGATCCAGTGCTTTTTCATCAATCTCACCCTTTCGGGTAGGTAACGTCTGATCGGAATCTGAATAGCGAAGGCTCTCCGGCAACTGATCGGCAATAAAGTCGGTATACTGCATCAGAATCTCACGATGACTGGGAGCCCGGAAGCCTACTGATAAGGTCATGCATTCCCCTTCGGCAGCCCCATGATGACCCACGCCTGGTGGCAGGTACAGCATGTCACCCGGTTCAAGGACGTAATCTTCTAATACTTCAAACTCTGACAGAATGTGCAGGTCGGTATTTTCCAGTTTTGGTGAAGAGGCATCATACACGGGGCCTACTTGCCAGCGCCTTTTGCCTTCAGCCTGGATCAGGAAAACATCAAAATGATCGTAGTGAGGGCCTACTGAACCGCCATCGGTTGCATAGCTGATCATGATGTCTTCCAGCCGCCATGAAGGAAGAAAATCAAAGCCCTCCAGCAGCGAGTGAACATCGGGGATCCAGTGGTCAACAGCCTGAACCAAAAGGGTCCAGTGACTGGGTGGAAGATTCGTAAAGTCAGATTCGCTGAAAGGTCCTCGCCTCAGCTCCCAGGGCTTTTCACCTTTTTCCAGGACAATGCGGGACTCAACTTCTTCTTCCAGAGCCAGACCCGCCAGCTCGTCGGCCGAGAGTGGTGGTTGGAAGTCCGGGATGGCCTGACGAATCAGCAGGGGTTTCTTTTGCCAATAGCTTTTCAGGAAAGCTTCAGCTGAGAGGGAACCCAGAATTGACTGTTTCATTGAATTTCATCGGAATGTAAATAAACGGCCGCAAGGTTAGCACAAAGTGGCCTTATTAGTTGGCTTAGCTGTAGGATAGATGGTTCTAAGCAGACATAGCGACAGAACAATTTTTCTTCCCCTCAGGAATGAAAACTTTTCGAAGTAAAAGGAGAATTATAATGAAAGTCTATGGCGCAACACTTTCCCCCATGGTTCGCAAGGTTGTAGTGGCCCTGGAAATGAAAGGATTGGATTTTGAGCTTGATCCCGTTATTCCTTTTAATACCCCGGAAGGTTTTGAAAAAGTCAGTCCCCTGAAAAAAATCCCTGCATTACAGGACGGTGATATTACGTTGGCGGACTCCACTGTCATCTGTGAATACCTTGAAGACCGTTACCCTGAAGTTGCACTGTACCCTGCAGATCCTGTCCTGAAAGCAAAAGCCCGTTGGTTTGAAGAATACGCTGACACTGTCTTGATGAAAGTAACCGCTGAAGGGTTGTTCTTTGAGCGAGTGGTGAAGAAGATGATGGGGATGGAAACTGACGAAGATAAAGTTCAGAAAAACCTCAAAGACAGTATGCCGAAGACCCTGAATTACCTGGAAAGTGTTACCCCGGTAGAAGGTTTCTTACTGGGAGAATCATTGATGATGGCCGATATTAGCATCGGATCAGCCTTCATCAATGCCGGTTATGCCGGGTTCGAACCTGACCCATCAGAATACCCGGGCTTTGCCGCCTATCTGCAGAGGGTCAAGGCTCATCCGGCTTTCCAGAAAAGAATGAAAGAAGATGCCAAATTTTTGAACAGACAGTAAGTGTAAGCGTTATTTTAAGCTGCTAAACATTCTGGCTATAGCTGCTTCGGCTCTGGCCAGACGCATTTCATGGGTCAGCCCGGAGACAACGGTGCCCTGGGCAACCCCTTTCCACAGAGGATCTCCGGTATTGGCTCGAATCAGGGCGATCGCTATGGTCAGTTTTTCCTGACCAGGTTCTGTCACCAGTCCGGGTGTTGTTCCAAAAAAGCGAACCAGCTCAGCATCTGAGACCGTTGAATCCGAAGCGATGCCATAGCGAACAATCAGGGGAGCCAGAGGGAGTTGATCAGGAATAATGTTCATTTTTGCGGATAGCTGCCTGGCAATCTCTACTTCTATATTTTGATAGACACCCTGGCGGTTTGGAAACATCGGATCGGCTTCTTCAGGAATAATGGGTTCGAAAATTAATCCATCAAAGTTCGTCAGAGAGAAACGATGCAGGGGAGAAGAAGTAATGGACAAAGGAGCGACCTGAGGTTTTTCCTGAGGTATGGTCACACTGACGCAGCCTGCAAGTGCCAGGGATACAGCAGCAAGTACGGCAACGGTTATTGTTCTCATTCTTCTCTCCAGTGAAGTTAATGAGCTGATTTTATCATTCACAGAGATAAAATCAGCTTCAAGAGTTACCTCTGTTGGAATTGATAAACTGAGCCCAGCTTTAAGATACGGGTCAACTCATCCAGAGCTGTTCGTGATTCTACCAGAAGGTTAGGGTCAGCAAGGTCGGCTTCAGTCAGCCTGTCGCGATAATGCTTTTCTACCCACTCACAGAGAGTGGTGTAAAGCGTATCGTTCATCAGGCAGGCCTGATTAGTGGCAGTCAGCTCTTCAGGCGTCAATACGACCCTCAGTCGCAGGCAGGCTGGACCACCGCCATTATTCATGCTCTGACGCAGATCGAAAACTTTGACGTCGTTAATGGGGTTGTCAGCCGCTACCAGTTCTTCCAGATAAATTGCTACCTGTCGATCACTCTGGCAATCAGAGGGCACGACAATGGTCATATCCTTATCGGAAGTACTGAGCAGCTGGCTGTTGAACAGGTAACTTTTAACAGCCGTTTCCACTCTGATCTGACTTTCAGGTACTTCAATAATATAAAAGTCATCGTGGCTGTTCATTGGCTCAAGGCTGTAGGCTGCTCTCAGGTCGTTGTAGACCTGGGCCTGATTCAGGAATGCTTTCTCATGACAGAACAGCACGTTGCGGTTACCCACCGCAATCACATCGTTATGAAAAACGCCCTGATCAATGACTTCGGGGTTCTGTTGAGCAAAAACGGTACGACTGGTGTTCAGCTGATGATTGCGGGTAATGGCTTGCGAGGCTTCCATTGTCTGGCGAGCAGGAAATTTTTTGGGTGCGGGCTGAGAGTCGTCAAAGCTGTATTGACCAAATACAAAGAACTCTATACCCGCATCGCCATAGTTCTGGCAGAAACGAGTGTGATTGGCCGCACCTTCATCACCAAAATGAGAGGTGTTAGGTAAAGCTGAGTGATGAGTGAAGTGATCCTGGCTGGAGAAAATGGCTCTCAGGATATTGCCCGTTGTTTCATGCTCGATTGAACGGTGAAACTTGCTGCACAAGTTTGCAGGCGTGAAATGAACCGTGCCGGATGTGGTATCGGAGCTGGGTGATACGGTGGCGGCGTTGGCGGTCCACATAGTAGAGGCGGAACTGCAGGCGGCAAGAATCTTGGGTGCCTGTCGTGACGCCTGAGCAAGAACCTGCGCATCACTGCCGTTGAATCCAAGCTTGCGCAAAGTGTAAACATCAGGCCTTTCGTGCGGAGCCAGTACCCCTTGTACCAACCCCATGTCGTGCAGTGCTTTCATTTTTGCCAGACCCTGCAAAGCAGCCTGTTTCGGGTTAGAAGGCGCAGACTGGTTACTGGTTGAGGCTATATTGCCCAGAGACAGGCCCGCGTAGTTGTGAGTTGGACCTACCAGACCGTCAAAATTCGCTTCAACTGTTTTACTCATGCTTAACAATATTCCAAGTGTCAGACAGGCCTTACCCATCGCCTTTCAAGTTGCTACGTTGTTGTCTGCTTTCGCTCACCCCAGTCACCTACTTATGTAGGCTCCCGGGGCTTCACGAACTTGCCGCCTAGTAGCAATTTGAAATCCAATGGGTATAGGCCTGTCTCTATCCATTAAAGTTTCAGGCCCGGAGCAAGTTTCTCGGGCAGAGAAAGGCTTTCTGCTTCTACGCTGGCAACGGGGTAGGCACAGTAGTCAGCAGCAAAGTAAGCGCTGGGGCGATGGTTACCGCTGTCACCGATACCACCGAAAGGCGCAGCACCGCTGGCACCGGTGATGGGCTTGTTCCAGTTGACGATTCCGGCGCGGCTTAGATGCAGGAATTGTTCATAATCTGCGCGGCTATCACTGAAAATGCCGGCGGACAGTCCATAGCGGGTGTCATTGGCTTTTTCTATGGCTTCGTCGAGGTGGTTGTAGCGAATCACCTGTAACAGAGGTCCAAAGTACTCTTCATCCGGAAGTTCTTGGATGGCGCTGACATCGATAATGCCTGGTGACAATAAGCCGGTACCTTCCTTCAATTTGTCGGCGGCTAGCAGTGACTGCCCACCTAACTGTTGCAGGCGTGTCTGAGCCTGAAGAATACCGTTCGCTGCCGCTTCTGAAATGACAGCTCCCATAAAGGGCTGCTCTTCATCATTCCAATGACCTACCTTGATATTGCAAGTGGCTTCTACCAGTTGCTCGATGAAGGCATTACCCCACTCTGTCGCAGGAACGAACAAACGTCTTGAGCATGTGCAACGTTGACCTGCAGTAATAAACGCTGACTGGATAGCGTCGTGGATAGCGGCTTTACGGTCTTCGACTTCTGTGATGATCAACGGATTATTTCCGCCCATCTCCAGTGCCAGAATCTTGCCGGGCTGGCCACCAAACTGCTGGTGAATCAGTCGTCCGGTATTGGAGCTACCGGTGAAGAACAGGCCGTCAATGCCTTTATGCCCAGCCAGGGAAATGCCGGTTTCCTTCTCTCCTTGTACCAGGTTCAACACCCCTTCAGGCAGTCCTGCCTGTTCCCAGAGCTTGATGGTTTCTTCTGCGGTAGCAGGTGTCAGCTCACTGGGTTTGAAAATAATGGTGTTACCTGCCAGCAGGGCTGGAACAATATGTCCGTTGGGCAGATGCCCCGGGAAGTTGTAGGGGCCAAAAACCGCCACGACGCCATGAGGTTTATGTCGTATAAAGGCACGGGCTCCCGGCATGGCGTTTTCTGTGACCCCAGTGCGCTCGTTATAAGCTTTGATGGAGATCTCGATTTTGCCTTTCATGGCAGCCGCTTCGGTTTTGGATTCCCACAGCGGTTTACCGGTTTCCATGGCAATGGTTTTTGCCAGCAGCGCCGCGTTTTTTTCAACCAACTCTGCAAACTTGCGAACCAGGCTGATCCTGTCTTCCAATGAGCGTGCAGCCCATTCTGGCTGTGCTTTACGGGCGGCTGAAATGGCCAGGTCAATTTGGGAAGGCAGGGCGGCGGCACCACTCCACACGGTTTCACCGCTGGCAGGGTTCAGAGAGCTGAATGTCTGACCTTCACCCTGAAGCCACTGTCCTTTAATGAAGAGAGAACCTTTCATAATTTAACTCCAATGTTAATGAGCTCAGGGCTGCTTATCGATGACTGTTTCGTTGTGGATTGAAGAGCGGTACTACTCTGAGTTCGTCACCGTCCTGCACATTCAGTGCTTCAGCCTGCTTTTGGCTGATGTTGACCGATTCCAGCCCTTCAAACGACAGCTGTCCGGCCATGCAACGAAAATCCCGAAACTGACTGTTGGCGATTAGCCAGACAGTTTCGTCAGTATCAACGGAGTCATGAACTCTTACCCGGTAGCGGCGGGAGTCTCTGATCGCTCTGATGTCTTCAACTTCGGTTTCCAGAACCGGACCACCGTCAAAAATATCGATATAGCCGGTGTATCTGAAACCTTCGCTCTCCAGCAGTTTTCTGGCAGGCACCGTATCCTGATGAGTCTGGCCAATGACGCTTTGAGCCTTGGCTGGCAGCAGGTTGGTATAGATAGCATTGCGTGGCATCAGCTCTGCGATAAAGGATTTACCACGAGAGACCTGCTGATCGGCTTCGACAAAGTCTACTGCAAAGAAACGTCTGCCCAGGGCTTCCCAGAAGGGAGACTCACCATCTTTATCGGAGTAACCACGAAGCTCTGCAATGATGTTGTCGTCGAAGAGTGGCTCATGGGCGGCCATGAAAAGAAAACGGCACTTGGACAGCAGGTGTCCGTTATAGGATTTCCGATATTCCGGGGTCAGGAACAAGGTGCAAAGCTCTGAGTGACCGGTGTAGTCACTGCAAAGAGTCAGGGTTTTGATACGGGTGTAGACGTCCAGCTCTCTGGAAGCATGCACCTGAGTGTTGACCTTGTAGTTATACCAGGGGTCTTTCAGGCCTACAGCGGATTCAATACCGGTGACGCCTACTACCTGTCCTGTCTCAGTATCTTCCATGACAAACAGGTAGTAAGCCTCTTCTAACGGTTTTTCGGCACTGAACGAGCGGACTGCCCAGTCGAGCTTTTTCTGAACCATCTCCTCGTCAGGTTGCAGAGAAGAGAAACCCACGCCGGTAATCTGGGCAATCTGCCAGAGTGCCTCGTGGTCCTGTTCTTTGATGGGTTTGATAATCATCATAAGAAATAGTCAGGCCTCAATAGTCGTTTATTATGATTTTTTTGAGTTGAACATTGCCGTTTATGATACAAGCGGCATTGTTGCTTGCCTCATGACTGAACAAAATCAGATCAATGAGGGCTCCTAGGAGCCTGTCGGACTTAAGACTATTTCGGCCTAAATTCCAGAAAGAACGGCCCAATTATTCGATGAATTCGATTAAATAGGTCAACTATTCTCACGAATCCATCGAATAATTCGACTCGTTCTA
>NZ_JBPCXO010000093.1:0-18105 GCF_051008435.1 Endozoicomonas sp.
GTAGCTGTGGATTAATTGGTTTACGCATGATTTTTGAAAATAACAGCCGGTAGTTGAAAACTTCAGTATCTATATTGGGCTACAAGCTATTATTTTCAAGGGTTGAGGGTTTTCGGACAGGCACTAGATAAACTGCCAGAATACCAAAGGGTCATCGTGGCGGGCGGTTTCTCAGGTCATGGGTTTAAGTTTGCGCCGGTGGTGGGGAGTATTGTTAAGAATATGGTTATGGAAGAACTGCTTCCCAAAGGGCTGGATCTTTTTAAGTTTTCCAGACTTTATAAAGCCTGAGAAAGCGAAGATATTTCACTCCGCTTTCACCCACAGTAGTCATCAGCTTTTGATTTCGTAACAGGGTTCGTAATGACTGCCTGGTAGTTTCATTCTGAACTGCTCTACAAAGGATTGCAGCAGACTGTCGATCTGTTCCATCAGTTCCGGCTCGCCTTTTAACTGATAGGGACCTTTAGCCCGAATCTGGCCAACACCTTCTTCTTTTATGTTACCTGCGACAATACCTGACATGGCGCGCCGCAGATTGGCCGCCAGAATGTGAGGAGGCAGTTCGGTGTTCAGTTCAAGGTTGGCCATATTTTCATGGGTTGGATCAAAGGGGGTCTGAAAATCCTGTTCAATCTGAAGCAGCCAGTTGAAGTAGTAGGCATCGCCATGCTTTCTCCGGTAGCGGGTTACCTGCTCCAGCCCGTTTCTCATCACCCGACTGACTTCCAGGGGATCATCAATGATGATCTGGTATCGAGACTGGGCTTCTTCGCCCAGAGTGTTAACAATAAACTCATCTATCTTTTCAAAGTATTCCTTGGCTGCTTCCGGGCCTGTGAAAACCAGTGGGAAAGGAATGTCTTTGTTGGCTGGGTTCAGAAGAATACCCAGAATGTAGAGAATTTCTTCGCAGGTTCCTGGTCCGCCAGGAAAGACGGTTATACCGTGACCCAGACGAACAAATGCTTCCAGGCGTTTTTCGATATCCGGCAGGATGATCAGCTCGTTGACAATCGGATTGGGCGATTCGGCTGCAATAATGCCCGGTTCGGTTAAACCGATGAATCGACCACGAGACGTGCGTTGTTTGGCATGGCCGATATAAGCGCCTTTCATGGGGCCTTTCATGGCGCCGGGGCCGCAGCCAGTGCAGATATTCATACCTCGCAAGCCGAGCTGATAACCGACTTTTTTGGTGTACTCATATTCATGACGGGCAATAGAGTGCCCGCCCCAGCAGACAACAATACTGGGTACCTGCTTGGTAATAAAAGCATCGGCGTGGCGGAGAATCTGGAAAACCAGATGGGTGATATCCGTTGAGCTTTCTACGGTGAATCGAGGGTCTTCTGTAATATGAGAAGACACATAAAGAATGTCTCGCAGAACGGAAAACAGGTTTTCCCTGACACCACGAATCAGTTTGCCAGCAACAAAGGCATCGGCAGGAGCATTAATCAGTTCCAGTTTCAGCCCACGGTGTTCCTGAACAATACGAATGTCGAAATCCTGGAATTGCTCCATGATTTCTTCGGTGTCATCACCTTCCTGTTCACAGTTAAGTATGGCCAGGGCGCATTGTCGAAACAAACGATGCAGTCCTTTCTGGCTGGTATCCTGAAGCCTGCTGACCTCGCGGTTGGAGAGCACCCGCATGGAGCCAACAGGATTAACAATAGTGGAAACAGTATTTCTGGCGGTCATGATACCCCCTGGTATTTTTATCGTGAAAATCGCCTAGCCATTTGAATAACAGATTGATCCTGAGCTCACGGCTGCGTTGTGTATCTCTTAGGGAAAAGAAACGGTTTCTTGCCCTGGCTGATGTTGTTCAGATACACAGCTCTGTTGTGCCCAAAGAAAGTGGCTGGTGATCTAATGACAGATAACGATTGAGCTCTCTGGTTATTAGAAAAAGAGTTGAAAGTGGATGGCTGCAATCTAAATGATTATCGGCCATAGACACATTATATGAGTTTATAAGAATTTTTTTCAGTCTTGACGGATTGGCCATCCTCTGACAAATTGGGAATGTTAAGATCTCTCTATGAGTCGGATATTGAATGTTCGGCTCGCATCTTATTTCGGCCCTTTCAGGCTTATGCCAGAGGTAGTGAAAATGGCTGAACAAAGAGTAGTGGACTATTTAAATCATCACCATGTAGCTTTTTCAACCTGCCGCCACCCCCCCGCTTTTACTGCCCAGGAAATTGCAGAGAAGGCTCACATCAGTGGTCATAACCTGGCTAAAACGGTGGTTGTCAAACTCGATGGAAAGTTGGCACTGTGCATCCTGCCTGCCACTGAAAGAGTTAACTTCAGTCAATTACGACATGCAGCAGGCAGCCATACCGCAGAGTTAGCTGCAGAAGACGAATTTGCATCGGCTTTTGGGCATTGCGAACTGGGTGCCACTCCGCCCTTTGGTGAGTTGTTTGGTTTACCTGTTTTCGCCGTCGATTCCCTGGATAAAGGCAATTTTGTTGCCTTCAATAGTGGTGATTCATCTGAGCTTCTGGTGATGGGCTGGCAGGATTTCCAGGAGTTAGTGCATCCTGTTGTACTTTCTGAGCGACAGAAGGCTGCGATAGCCTGAAGATTCTTCAATGAATGGCGCTCTGAAACGGTTCGAAAAACCCTATCAATATGTCATTATGAGTCAATGCACAGGCTTGCTTTTGGTCTGCCAGGGAATTGCCCGGTCAGGGATGGGATGATCAAAGAACGCTTGTGTTTATTAGAAGGCAGTGTCATGTTTTCCAGCCAATAAAATTGAGTGATAGAAACCACTTTCGTTGCCCTGGGTGATGAGAAGTTTCTTACGGTAAAATAAAGCGAATATCCGGAGCCTGATGTTTATGCCATCTAACCCAGAACTGCAGTCTGCATCAGAAAATGTCATCGTTGTGGATGAAAGCAACCATGTGCTCGGAGCTGTTCCCAGAAGACAAATGAGAGAAGAGAAGCTTTGTCATCGGGCTACTTATGTTTTTGTTTTTAACAGTAAAGGGCAGCTTTATGTTCAGGAAAGGACGTTGAGCAAGGATATTTACCCGGGTTATTTTGAGCCGACAACCGGAGGCGTAGTCGCTGAAGGTGAAAGTTATGATGTGGCCGCTGTCAGAGAGCTAGCCGAAGAGCTGGGTATCGAAGACACACCACTGGAGCCTCTGTTTCACTTTTACTTTCATAATGATGATTGCAAGGTATGGGGCAGGGTGTACAGCTGCCACTATGAAGGAGAGCTGACGCTTCAGGAAGAAGAGGTGGCTGGTGTGATTCTGGAGTCTCCGGAAGATATTTTGTCTAACCGTTTCAGCCGGAGATATACTCCTGACAGCCTTGTGGCGCTGAAGCGTTTGATGCATTTTTATGGTGGTGGCCGGCATTGAGTAGAAGTATTGGCTCAGGTTTATGTTTTTCTCAGGAGTAGAATCAGTCCGTTATGTTTACAGGTATTATAAATGGCGTTTTCAAGCTGCACAGTGTTGTCCGTAAACAGGAATTCATGACGATAGAGATCCAGTTGAATGAAAGCTTGTGCCAAGGTCTTGAGTCAGGAGCCAGTGTCGCGGTTAACGGTGTTTGTCTGACAGTGACCTCTGTAGATGCTGAAGGACATATCGCCTCATTTGATATCATGCAGGAAACACTCAGAGCAACCAATCTGGGGAGTCTGCAAAAAGGTACTGCCGTCAATATTGAACGTGCAGCACGGTTTGGTGATGAAATTGGGGGCCACTTATTGTCAGGCCATGTGCATGACAAAGTGACTATTCAGGAAGTTATTAAGTCTGAAAATAATACGACACTTGTATTTAAATTTGATCCTTGCTGGCAGGATTACATTCAGCCTAAAGGTTATATTGCGCTCAATGGCACCAGCCTGACCGTAGGTGAACAGGTTCAGAAAGGTACATTCTGTGTTCACTTGATTCCCGAAACATTACGTCTGACGACGTTTGGTAGTGCAGAGAAGGGGAGTCAGATTAATCTTGAAATTGACAGCCAGACACAGGCTGTCGTGAATACAGTCAAAGCTTACCTGGAGAGTCAGTCCTCAAATTGATCTTTCAGGTTCAATTGGCTCTCATTTCGAGTATTGACGCCCATTCTTCCCTGAGCCGTGGGTCTAGGAAACCTTTCGAGGATCTTGAGAAGACGGGCTGACTAAGCAGTGATGAATAGCTAGAGAGACTTCCCGGTAGGAAGGAAGTCTCTGAGTCCAGGTTCTGGGTATAGTCAGTCGACACGAGCTCATCTTCCTCTTCATCGTCAATTTCCATTCGAATGCTTTCATAGGGAGTGACCGGTTCGGAGTAATCTGGACGTATTTCGTCAACGACCAAAGCGTTGTTTTCTGCAACAGGCTCCAGACCGGAGGGAGGAGTAACTGTTATTGGGGCTTCGCTGCTAGTCAGGTCGTAGGGGTGATCCAGTGCATCATAAAACTCACCACCATCATCATCTTCCGGTCCCGGTATTGTCTCAGAAGCAGTATTATTTTCGACTATGACTTCATCTGAAGGTGCCTGAGATTTGAGAATGGCCAATAGAGTAGACTCTACAGGCCCTCGTACTTTCATCATTAATTGCATGGCCTGGTCAACCTGGTAATTGGCATCCTGAATCTGCTTAAGCACCAGAGGTCTGTTCAAATAGGCTGACTCATCGGTTCGTGCTGCTTTTAAGTGTTCTTCAATTTGATTCAGGGTTTTCATGCGATCATTGGGGAGAATGGCCTCTCCGGTCTGAAGGTCAAAAAGCATGTCTACAGCCTTAACAAAAGAAGCCTTTTTATCTTCTGTCATCAACAGGTCTTCAGTGAAGATCCCTGCAAGCTCCGGATGGGGCTTCTCTGTAACAACACCTGCAAGGACAGATAGAGCCTCTTCTCTCATGCCCTTAGGAGTGGTCGGGTTTCCTAACAACTGTCTTAGGCGGCGAACTTCTTTTTCTACCGTCACTTCTTCAGGTAGTTCATCCCTTGTCGCCAGTTCCATTTTTACCGTGAGAGCTAAAGGCTTACCTTGACTGATGGCGAGTTCCAGCATTCTTGCAGCCTGTCTGCGATCTCCCGATTCAATTAACAGTTCAGCAGCTTCTTTGAACCGACCATGTTTGAAGAGCAGGCTTTTAAGGAAATCCAGAGTGTTATGGGCCTGGATACTATCTTGTACCCAAAGATTTTGAAGGAGTGTTTGTACCGGGAATTGTTCTAATGAGCTGGCAACAATTTGAGGGTGACTCCGGTCAAGCAGATTCAACAAATCGACGAGATGGTGAGGGTCGGCAAAGTAGGGGTGATTATGGATCAAACCGTGAATTAAGGTACTCAGCTGGCTGTTTTTGTATAGCTTTTTCTTGTTCCAGTCGATGAGCAGTCTGATCACCTCACCGGCTTTTTCCGGGTTCGATTTGTAGGTGAATTCTGCTACCCGAAATGCCAGATCTTTCTCTTCCGGAGTGTTTCTAGGGAGGCGTTTTGATAGATGAATCAGCCAGTTAATATCGGTAGCCAGTTCGCTGGCATTTTCGACGTCTTTTCTTTTAAGCAGATGTTTGTAAAGCTCAAAGGCTTTTTGTCCATCAACTGCAATCAGTCTGTGTGCAACACTCTCAAGCCATAACCATTTCTGATCATCAGCTTCAGACGCTTCTTTGATGAAAAACGTTACAGGAATGGCCTGAAGTGCCATCATGCAATCACTTTCGTGTTGAAATCTTTCCTGATCCTGTACGAAGCGAAGCAGAATCTGACTGGCCCCTTCATCACCCTTTGCAGCTTCGATACAACGTTTTTCCAAGAGTCTGGGTACCATTCGTAATGGTTTGGCTAGCGCTTTGTTTCCCGAAATAATTCCGCTAAGAACTCTGCTGAAAGTATCTGGAACAATGAGTACGCCATCTTCTTTATCCAGTGCTTCAAAATGTTGATGATGAAGTCGTGGCCATTCTTCAGTAAAAGTAGGGTCTTGTGAGGGAGGATTCAGCTGTAAACGCTGGTACGTTAACTGATCCTGGTCTTCTATTCGAGTGGCTGCTTTACCAGGAAGTAAGCCTGCCAGGTCAATCTTGCAGACTACAAACTCGAAGGGCCAACCAATTTGCAGACCAGTGCCTCCCTTGAATGGGACCAGTCTCGTTCCACTGGCTGTAAGCGCTTTTTTTACCAACCAGCCCGCCAGGCCCCCGGAAACACTGATGCCGTGTTTCAGGTCCTTCATGCGGATTTCTCCGTGCTTCATGAATGAAAAAATATCCAAATGAATAGGAGCAGAGAAAATAGGAGATAATATCCAGCCAATGTAGGGGATGTTGCGGATCATTTTGGGATGAACAATCAGTGAGCTGGAAAAAGTTCCATTGTGGGTATCATCAAGATGATGCACTTTTACTTTCTTGACCTCTACCAGGGCTGGTCTGGCCGATTCGTTCTGATATTTTAGTTTGTCGAAAGTAAGAATGGAGGTTTGTTCGGAAGAGGCTTTCAGCATGTTAAGCGGCTTGCAAAAGCGGACGCCTTTCATGGTCAGTTTGCCACTTTCAAATCCGACCATGCAATCTGTTTCTTTTGCCGGTTTGGGTCCTGAAGTCAGCTCTTTATAGGCATCCAGATGCTCATATCTGACTTCGACTTTCTCGGCTGAGAGTTGGGCCACTGTTCTGTCTTGAGCAGAAGATATGAATTTGTTTTTCAGTATCTGGGCAATGCTGATGTCTGTGCCCACTGATACGGTTGTGTTCTCGAGTTTAAAATGCAATGTCAATGGGGGGGAGTCTTTGACCGGAATTTCAGCGGTGCAGGACAGGTCGCCCACTTCAAAGTGATTTTCTGTGGCCTGTCCGTTGATGAGATAGCTTTCTGACTGTTTGACGACTCGTTTCGAATCAAAGCTTAACGCTGTGATTTTTACAGGGGGCTTGTCACCATTCTTCTGGAGAATTTCATTAAAATTGAAAGGGGTTTGCTCACCATCCACTACAACGCCTGTATAGCTGCATAGCAAGTAATACAGCAGAGAGCGCCACTGACTTTTTTCGTCTTCGTTGGTCATCTCTATGCCGGCTTGACTGTTAACGAAGTTATCAAGCTTCGATGCAGCTTTCTCGAGCCCTGCAGCAGGTAGGTTATATAAGGCTCCGGCCGCTCGGCCTGGAAGGCCTTTTACCAGGTCCCAGTAACCCGTCGGATTTTCTTCAGGGTCAAGTTCCGTTTCTTTTGTGGATGAGGGAGTAGCAGCGTCTTCTTTACCCAAATACCTTCTATACCAACGTTGAAAGAACCAGGGTTGTTCTTCCGTTTTTCTTTCATTGATGTGAGGCGATTCGGGTGTCTGTTGATCTGATGTTTCATGGCTCAACTGAGCGGTTGTTGTAGCCTCACTGATCTGTCTGCCCAGGTGGTCCTGGCCTGTCACTGGTGAGGAAGGCGAGTCGTTCTCGTCAGGTAACCTGGGGGGGGGCGAATTATTACTACCAGGTGTTATGGGTGATGACATGTTGCCACAGTCCGTTGTGAGCTTTGGATTCTATTTATTTGGATTCTATTTATTTGGATTCTATTTAAAGGTGCAACAGTATAAAGGGTGAAACTTTATTGAGTGATTGCATTGCGACACTCATTAACACAGCTTAGATGATGGCAGTGCAGTTCTGCCGAGATGATAGATGGAACGTACAAATTGTGTTTTTCTTTTACTTTAAAGTGTCGAATTTATGGCTGGTAAAGATAGAAGCAGGCTGAAAATCTGAAAAGTGACATAAGTTGTCTTAAAAGGGTTTTCTTTATGCTTCAATATTCTTGGCTGCAGATGGACAATAAGGCTCTTAGCGCTAATACTTGAACTTGCTCATTTAATATGTCCAAACGGGGGTCTCCCTCGTTGCTAGAGCATCGTATCATGTGCCGCCCCAAACGGGGCGGCACAGTTCGTTTAGCAGGAGTATAAAACGTTAGGGATGACAGTCTTATGGTTCTAGGAGCCTGTCGGACTTAAGACTATTTCGACCTGAATTCCAGAAAGAACGGCCCAATTATTCGATGAATTCGACTAAATAGGTCAACTATTCTCACGAATCCATCGAATAATTCGACTCGTTCTACTGAAATTTATGCTCGAAAGCATAAGTCCGACAGGCTCCTAGACTGCATGGCTGAGCCTTTTCAGACTCAGCGTTTCTTTGCTGGTTTTTTCCGAGTAGTTTTCTTAGCACTTTTCTTCACTGGGATCTTCACTGGGATCTTCACTGGGAATGCGTTTTTGCATACATCTTCGAAGGTGCTGGCAAAGTGGATGGTCATGCCTTTTCGTATATAGTCCGGAAGCTCGTCGAAATCCCTTCGGCACTCTTCTGGAATGATCAGGGTGTGAATGCCCTGTCTTTTGGCTGCGATAACTTTTTCCCTGACACCGCCAACTGCGAGCACTTTACCTGTCAGAGTGAGTTCTCCTGTCATAGCAACCTGGGCCGGCTTTTTACCTGTAGCCAGAGACAGCAGGGCAGTAGCCATGGTAATACCCGCTGAAGGGCCGTCTTTGGGGGTGGCTCCTTCAGGAACATGAAGATGAATGAAGGCTTTATCGAAGAAAGTTTCGGGTATCCCGAGTTTATTGGTCTGACTTGAAACAAAGCTGTAGGCTATTTCTGCTGACTCTTTCATAACATCGCCCAGCTTGCCAGTGAGCTTGAAGCCAACCCGTTGATGATGAATCAAGCTGGCTTCCACGGGCAGAGTAGCTCCCCCCATAGCCGTCCAGGCCAGCCCTGTAACTACACCAATACCTTCAATACGTTTTTCTTTTCTGAAATAGGGCGCACCTAGATAATCAGAAAGATTTTTGGTTGTGACGCTGAGGCTTTTGCTGGAGCCTTCCAGCAATTGAACGACAACTTTACGAATGATTTTCTGCAGCAGCTTTTCAAGGTGTCTGACACCGGCTTCCCTGGCATAGCTTTCAATGACAGCTTTCAGAGTGGCGTCCGATAGTCTGATCTGGCTTTTCTTTAAGCCTGACTGCTTCAGCAGTTTTGGCCACAGATGATTTTTGGCGATGGCCATTTTCTCTTCTGTGATATAACCGGAAAGCCGGATGACATCCATGCGATCCAGAAGAGGTCCGGGAATGGTATCCAACTGGTTGGCGGTACTGATAAACAGAACTTTCGAGAGATCGATTCTCATGTCCATATAATGATCCAGAAACTCACTGTTTTGCTCTGGATCCAGAACTTCTAGAAGGGCAGAGGCAGGGTCTCCGCGATAAGAGGCTCCAATCTTGTCAATTTCATCCAGCATGATGACCGGATTGGCTACATCTACCTCTTTCAAAGCTTGAACCAGCTTGCCAGGCAGGGCACCCACATAGGTGCGGCGATGGCCTTTTATTTCTGCTTCATCTCTCATACCACCTAGGCTGAACCGGTAGAATTTTCTGCCTAATGCACGAGCGACAGAGCGCCCAATAGAGGTCTTGCCAACGCCTGGAGGACCGGCCAGCAACATAATGGTGCCCGATACTTCCTGTTTATAAGCACCAACCGCCAAAAACTCGATGATGCGGTCTTTTACATCGTCCAGCCCATCGTGGTCAGCATTTAATATGTTTCTGGCATGAGAAAGATCAAAAATATCTTCGGAGTATTTGCCCCAGGGCACGGAGGTGGCCCAGTCGAGGTAGTTTCGGCAGATGGCATACTCGGGAGAACCCACTTCAAGAATTGAGAGCTTTTTCATCTCGTCATCGATCTTCTTCAAGGGCGCTTCAGGTATGTCCAGCTCGGCAATGCGTTTTTCAAAAGCTTCGATTTCAGCCGTTCTGTCGTCTTTTGAGATGCCCAGTTCTTTCTGTATGACTTTCAGTTGTTCCTTCAGGAAGAATTCACGCTGATGTTTGCTGATTTTGCGGTTCACTTCAGCATTGATTTCACCCTGAAGACGGGCTACTTCCTGCTCCCTGCGGATCAGAATCAGGACTTTCTCCATGCGGCGCTGAACAGAAAGGGTTTCCAGCGCTTCCTGCAATTCATGACCCGGCGCGGTAGTGATGGCTGCTGCAAAGTCGGCCAGGGGAGAAGGATCTTTTGGACTGAACCTGTTCAGGTAATTCTTGAGTTCTTCGCTGTACAGAGGGTTAAGCGGGATTAATTCCTTGATCGCCTGTATCAGTGCCAGTGCGTAAGCTTTGATTTCATCCGTGTCATCCTGAACATTCTCTGGATATTCTACCTGGACCAGATAAGGGGGGCGTTTGCGTAACCATTGTTTGATACGGAATCGCTGCATCCCCAGAGCAATAAATTGAATCTGGTCGCCTTCTGCCACGATGTTATGAATTTTGACCGTGCAGCCCAGTTCAGGAAAGTCTTCCGGATTGATTTCCTCGCCAGTCCCAGACATCCCTGCAACGTAACTCAGTCCCACTACTTTATGAGGGCTTTGGGCTACCCGTTGAAGCGTTTCTTCCCACTCCTGGCTGCTAAAAACCAGAGGTTGAACCTGGGCAGGGAAAAATGGCCGGTTTGAGACAGGGATAAGGTAAAGTTTGTCAGGCAGAGCGTGTTCAGGGAGTACCAGTCCAGTACCCATATCATCTACCTGTTCATCAGCCGAAATAACTTCGGGTTCCTGGTTGTCCTGATCAGTCATAGTCTTCAGATTGAGTCTCGGAATGAATGGTAAGCGGATAATGACTATCTGGTGTCATCTCCAGTGATTTCAATAGGCGATGTAATTAAGTATGGTTGAGTACAAGCTGCGTGCCACTCAGTTGGCAGGATTACGGGAGTAAAAATATGAGAAGGTTTCAGGAAGTTCTGAGCTTCTGGTTTGAAGGCGAGCCCCTTGGCGATGTGCAAATGTCCCGATGGTGGAAGAAAAATGATACTCAGGATCAGTTGATTCGAAAAGAGTTTGGTGCCTTGCCCGATAAAGTTGAATCCGGAGAGTACGACGAATGGCTGGAATCAGCTGAAGGGCGGTTGGCAGCGATTATTGTGCTGGATCAGTTCCCTCGCAATATCTTCAGAGGGGATCCCAGATCCTTTCAGCATGACCACAATGCACTGGCTATCTCCAGAGAGGGAGTAGAGAAAGGAATGCTGGGTCTGTTGTCAGAACTGCAGCAGGCTTTTTTTGTCATGCCTTTTATGCACAGTGAGTCGCTCGAAGATCAGGAACAATGCATAAAGCTCTTTGAAAGAATTCTTGAAGGTGCAGGAGAGGGGTATCAGCAATACATTGCAGGTTCACTCGATTTTGCGGTTAAACATCGTGATATTGTGGCGCGGTTTGGTCGTTTTCCTCATCGAAACAGTCTTCTGGGTAGAGAGAGTACTGATGAAGAATTGAGCTTTCTCCAGCAGCCTGGGTCATCCTTCTGATCTTTTGTCATCCGGTAATCCTGAAAAGTGGGAATAACGTCTCAGCTACTGTAAGATGTTCGGGTAAAATATAATAATAAAACCCAAAGGATATTTATGAAAAAGTTGTTCATTGTCGTATTTGGGATGGCGCTCTGGCAGTCCGCTCATGCTCTTTCCATGAAGGGTATGGAAGTTCCTGATGTTGTAAAGGTGTCGGATGGTACCGTACTTCAGCTTCAAGGGGCAGCAGTGAGAAGCTGGTATTTGGTTGTTGACGGATATATCGGTGCGCTTTATCTCGAAAACCCTACCAGTGACGTTTCTCTTATACTTTCTGAAGAAAGCTATCAGCGTATGACGTTTACTATTCTCTTCTCTAAAATGAGTGCAAGGCGAATTGCTAATGCGTTCTATGAGGCGATCCAGATCAACACTTCTGAAGAAGAACAGAAGGAACTGGAAGAGGGGATTGGTCAGTTCATGAGCATGATTGACGGCACGCTGAAAAGAGGTGACTCAGGAACGTTTGAATACATACCCGGCAAAGGTGCGCGAGTAATTATTGCTGGAGAAGAGAAAGGCATCATACCCGGTAAAAAAGTATTTAACGCAATACTTAAGGTATGGATTGGTGAGACTCCTCCTAACAAGAAGTTCAAGCAAGGGGTTCTGGGTCTGAACGCTAAAGGGTAATCGTTTTCACTATAGGCTGCTTCCGGGTTTGCTTTGGGCAGATCTTTGGAAGCTCCAGAAGAATGGCTTTGTGTTCCATGAAGTCGAGAGCGCCGGCCAGAGTCTCAAACTCTGATACATGGTAATGGCTGGCGCAGAATCGATCCCGATATTCCACATAGACAAACCACTGCATCCGGGGCAGTTGTTTGTTATAGCGAATCCAGCCACTGGCATACCAGATGTAGAGTGGACAGTCATAGAGCAGATGCTTTTTGGCCAGCTCTGGCGGAATCAAGCGGGACTGGTTATCCTCTTGGGGCTGGAGATGTTCGTTTTGAGTCCTGCTTTCTTGTAGCAATGCACTTTTCCCATCTGGCCAACCTGCAGTCAATAGGTGCTATCTGGATGACTGGGTTGGGCGTAGTGTTCAGCCAAGGCATTAAACCAAGGTCGGCGACTATTCACAAGGTGATTTTCCCCTACTGTTGAAGTTAGTAGTCGTGCTTATTTCAAGTAGGAAGCAGGGTTTCAGCAGAGTACTATTTTTTTCGTTCAGTGAAACAACCGGGAGCTTTTCTGTTTCTGTTTTGTTGTTTTTTATTCGAATATGTTGAATTAAAGATCGGACATTCAATATCTTTTTAGAGTGCGGTGAAATGATTTCTACGAACTTATTAAGTTAAGTTCGGAATGGTTTGTTGGATAATCGGTGTGCTGGTTTTTGATGTTAATAACATCGGTTTTACTTAATGGTTTTTGAAATAAGGCGAGTAAGAGTCTGCCTGTCTTTATTTATCCAAGCTGAGGAAAACGTTTTTATTTAAATAAAATTTAAACTGTTAATCAATGATCTGTGTCATAAGAGTTTAAATCAAATGATTCAATGCTGTTTTCCCTCACAGACAGTTATTAATATTCTGCTGTATGGTGCTAAACATTAAGCATTATTGCAGTTGTATTGATGGATGAAATTTTGAAAAAGTTCTTCCTTTTAACAGTTATGCCTGTGCTTATCACATTCTCGGCAAGTGTTCTGGCGGTTGATTCCAGGCTGCATGAGATTCTTCGTGCAGGTGAGTTGAGAGTAGCTACCACAGGTGATCTGGATCCGCTGTCATTGTTTAATCCTACACGTGAGTATTACAGGGGATTTGACATTGATCTGGTAAGAGAACTGGCTGACGATCTGGAAGTGAAGCTTACTCTGGTTCCCGCTCACTGGAGCGGTATGATGGAAGGTGTAAAGCAGGGAAGGTATGACCTGACCACCAGTGCCATTATCAATATGGAAAGAGCTAAGTGGGTGGGGTTTTCAGACAGTTATCTTTCAGTGGTCACTGTGCCGGTGATTCTTGAAGAGAATAAAAAGAAATTTCCTAACTGGAGTTCTTTGAATCGACAGGGCGTTGATATTGTTGTCACTCAAGGAGGCGTGTTTGAGCATAGAGCACGTACTTATTTTCCGGATGCGGATATTGACCCTGTTCAAAGGCCTGATGATGATTACATGAAGGTCATTTGGGGGCAGTCAGATGTTTACCTGACATCCAATCTTGAGGCGCTGTCATTAAGATCCCGGTTTCCTAATCTTCAAGTGGTTGAGAATGGAATACCTGAGCAGGTTAATAGGCTGGCCATGATGATGCCACAGGATGATCAGGTCTGGATTAATTACATTAATCACTGGTTGCGGCTCAAGCAAGAGGAAGGCTTTATTGATCAGTTGAAGCAAAGGTGGATGCCGGAATAATATTGGGCAATAAAGGACATTTTTTCTTCAAAAACCATTCATCTAATTTTAACAATGTTTTTCTCTTCTCAGCCGATGCAGGGATATAGATGTAGTCGATCGGCCAAGAGGAGAAAAGTTATGAGCAAGTCTATAGAAAAAGCCATTCTCACCATGACTGAATCGAACCAGGGAGAGTATGTCATCCGGGTGACACAGGGTGGTACTATTCTCTTTGGAGACGTTATTCTTCGCCTTCCAGCAGGTCTGGGACAGTCACTCAAAAGTGATTTGGCATCCGTGATGGCTAACGCTGTCTTGAGACACATCAGTAAAGCCGATAAAGAAGCCATTCGTGAAGTTGAAAGCCTTTTCGCCCAATGGGGGTGTCTGGATGCTGCGGATGACAGTTGTATTTAATGTTAAGTGATTTCCAATTCCTGAACTCAGAGCCTCTAACGTTGCTTGTGGCTCTGCCTGTCATAGAGATCTAGTCCTGGACTGAACGTTCAAGATGGTATTTTTTGTCTTTTGTTGCGGTAGAATGTTTGAGAGTCAGTGAGTTCTGTCAGATACTGACTCTGCTGCAAGCTATTCTGCCGTGCTGATTTCAATGCGGATGAGTTGAGCAATAGAGTTTTTTGTCGAATCGGCATTTGAGCATTAACAACAACAAGAGATTACCATGTCTGATCAAGTCAGTATTGTCATCGTTTCAGCTACTCGTACCCCCATGGGAGGCTTTCAGGGAAGTCTTTCAGAAGTGTCTGCTCCTAAGTTGGGGGCTGTGGCTATCCGTTCTGCCGTTGAGAAAAGTGGTCTTTCTGCCTCCGATATCTCCGAAGTGTTGATGGGTTGTGTGCTGCCAGCAGGTTGCCGACAGTCACCTGCCAGACAGGCCGCCAGAGGTGCAGGCCTTAATGATTCTACTTGCACGACAACGGTCAATAAAGTGTGTGGCTCAGGCATGAAAACCGTCATGATGGGGGCGGCTCAGCTACAATTGGGCGAGGCTGATGCAGTGGTTGCAGGCGGTATGGAAAGTATGACCAATGCGCCGTACCTGCTTGATAAAGTCAGATCAGGTTTGAGGCTAGGGCATGGTCAGGTTAAGGATCACATGTTTACTGATGGTCTGGAAGATGCCTACGATGGTCATGCCATGGGAGTGTTTGCTGAGCAGACAGCCAGACGGTTTGATATATCCAGAGAAGCCATGGATGATTATGCACTGGAGTCTCTGAGTAGAGCTCAGTCAGCCATTGAAGAAGGGGCATTTTCTGAAGAAGTGGTATCGGTGGAAACTCCCCGTAAAGGAGAGATTTCAGTGGATGAGCAACCTGGAAAGGCCCGTCCGGAAAAAATTCGTCAGTTGAAGCCTGCCTTTGATAAAGAAGGTTCGGTTACTGCTGCAAACTCCAGCTCTATATCTGATGGCGCCGCTGCGTTGGTCTTGATGCGTGAAGAAGATGCCCTGGCCAAAGGTTTGTCGCCCATAGCGCGTATAAAAGGTTATCAGAGCCATGCTCAGCTGCCCGCCGAGTTTACCATTGCTCCCATTGCTGCCATTAACAAGTTGCTTGAGAAGGTCGACTGGCAGGTAGAAGATGTGGATCTTTTTGAAATTAATGAGGCTTTTGCGGTTGTGACCATGGCCTGTATGCAGGAGCTGGGTCTGGATCACAGTAAGGTCAATGTATTGGGTGGTGCCTGTGCTCTGGGTCATCCTCTGGGAGCCAGTGGGGCCCGGATTATCGTGACGCTTCTTAATGCCCTGAAGATAAAAGGTGGAAGAAAAGGGGTAGCATCGCTTTGTATTGGTGGTGGTGAAGCTACTGCTATTGCTTTAGAGCTTGTTTGATCGATCAGCAATCGACATTGTTGGCGACATGAGTCGTTTTTTTGTGCCTGTGTGCCTGGTAGTGCTGTGAGTTTATCCAGGAGAGAGTAGAAAATCCGTTAGTTGCTATTTGTCTGGTTGGTCCTGAAGGCATTCCAGAGAAGAAGCAGTCAACAGAGATCAGGTCCGGATTACCTTTCGGACTTTGTCGGGCTGTCCTGTTATCAGCGGGATAGCCATTCATTATAAATAGCCATGAGCAAAATGGTCCTGTACTGAATACCCTGTGTACAGGGTTTACAAAACAATAAGGGGCAGTTAATGAACTTTAACCTGACAGAAGATCAAATCGCCTTTCGAGATCTGGCCGCCCAGTTCTCCCAGCAGGAGCTTTTACCCAACGCTGCTGATTGGGACAGAGACAGTATTTTTCCGATTCAAACGATAAAGAACGCAGGCAAGTTGGGCTTTCTATCCCTGTATGCTCCTGAAAAAATGGGAGGTATGGGGTTATCAAGGCTGGATGCCAGTCTGGTCTTTGAGCAGCTCTCCATGGGGTGTACCTCTACCACAGCGTATATGACCATACATAACATGGTGACCTGGATGGTGGGGTTGGCTGCTAGCGATGAAGTACTGGCCGAGTGGAGTGAAGCTCTGGTAACGGGTGAAAAGCTTGCTTCTTATTGTCTGACAGAGCCAGGCTCAGGGAGTGATGCGGCTTCTCTGAAAACCCGTGCCGTCAAAGAAGGAAATCAGTATGTGCTCAGTGGCTCGAAAATGTTCATTTCCGGTGCCGGCAGTACGGATCTGTTGCTGGTAATGGCCCGAACGGGTCAGGAAGGTCCAAAAGGTATTTCGGCTTTCGCAGTGCCAGCCAGCAGTGAAGGGATTTCTTATGGTCGAAATGAAAAGAAAATGGGTTGGAAAAGTCAGCCAACCCGGTTGGTGAGTTTTGAAAATGTCAGGGTTCCTGCCAGTGCTCTTCTTGGAAATGAGGGGGAAGGTTTTACCCTGGCTATGAAAGGGCTGGACGGAGGCCGAATCAATATCGCCACCTGTTCAATTGGAACCGCCCAACAGGCATTAAATACCGCCAAAGAATACATCAAGGATCGTAAGCAGTTTGGTAAAGCTCTGGCAGAGTTTCAGGCTCTGCAGTTCCGGTTAGCAGATATGGTCACTGAACTGACAGCAGCCAGGCAGATGGTTCGGCTGGCAGCATTCAAGCTGGATCAGAAAGATCCGGAGGCGACTGCCTATTGTGCCATGGCCAAACGCTTTGCGACCGATGTCGGGTTTAAGGTCTGTAATGAGGCACTGCAGCTCCACGGAGGGTATGGGTACATCAATGAATACCCTCTGGAGCGCCATGTCAGAGATACGCGGGTACACCAGATTCTGGAAGGTACCAATGAAATTATGCGACTGATTATTGCCCGTCGAATTCTGACTGACGAATGCGCAGGACTGGAGTGAACAATGTCTGATAGCTTGAAACTTTCCCTGGAAGGCAATATTGCCACCATCCAGTTGAATAACCCGCCGGCTAATACCTGGACGCTCGAGAGCTTGAATCTTCTTGAGCAAATGGTTCATGAGTTAAATGAGAACCCGGGAGTCACCGCTCTGATTATTCACTCTGAACAAGAGCGGTTTTTCAGTGCCGGGGCGGATCTGAAGTTGTTTGCCGATGTTTCTCCGGAAGAAGCTCGACCCATGACTGAAGCTTTTGGTAAAGCTTTTGAAGCGCTGACAGAATTTAAAGGCGTTTCTATTGCTGCGATCAATGGCTTTGCTTTGGGTGGAGGGCTTGAAGTGGCTTTGGCCTGTGACCTGAGAGTGGCAGAAAAGCAGGCGGTGCTGGGTTTGCCTGAAGCGGCTGTGGGCCTGTTGCCCTGTGCTGGCGGTACCCAGAATTTGATGTGGCTGGTGGGTGAGGCCTGGACCAAACGCATGATTTTGCTCGGTGAAAAGGTGGATGCTGAATCTGCTTCCCGCATTGGGCTGGTTGAGGAAGTGGTTGAGCAGGGGCAGGCCTATTCAACGGCCCGTGAGCTGGCCGGAAAGGTGAGTCGACAAAGCCCTGATTCGGTGGTGGCCTGTAAAAAGCTGATTCAAATGAATCGCGTTGCGGGTCGGGACAGAAATGTTGCTGAGAGAACGTTGTTTCTTGAGCTGTTCAAAGGACAGAATCAAAATGAAGGCGTTAAGGCATTTCTGGAGAAACGATCACCTGAATGGCTTTATGAGTGAGTCAAAGTGAATTACTTCGGCTGGAAATTGTTATGGGTTCCTGAGCGGGGGAGTGTGACTTTTAGCTGAATGGTTCCTTTCTTTACAACCCGGCAATGCCAAGTTGTTCGCTAGGAGTCTGTCGGACTTAGCCGACCGTAGCGAGAAAAAGTCCGGTTTGAGACAGTTTTTATGATTATTTGAGGCGAATAGCGAGCTATTCAACGAAAAGAATCATAAAAAATGGCCAAATCCG